>CATMOC010000329.1 GCA_950071955.1 uncultured Mesorhizobium sp.
GGGTGACGCGGTAATCGAAGTCCTCCTTCTGCGTCTTCGTCGGCAGTTCGCCGTAGAGCAGCAGATAGCACACCTCGAGGAAGTCGCCGTGCTCGGCTAGTTGCTCGATGGGATAGCCGCGGTGGAGCAGCACGCCCTCGTCGCCGTCGATGAAGGTGATCTCGGATTCGCAGCTCGCGGTGGACGTGAAGCCCGGATCGTAGGTGAAGGCGCCGGTCTGAGCGTAGAGCTTGCCGATATCGATGACTTCCGGTCCGATCGAGCCCTGGCGGACGTTGAGTTCGATTTCCTTACCGCCGAAATCGAGCTTTGCGGTTGAATCGGTCATCGCGGACTCCTTATCGTCAATCGGCTATGTGGAAAGAGTTCCGCGATGAAAAATCGCGGTCTGGAATCGTGATCTAGCTAGCCCATTTCACCGCGGATGCCAAGTTGCGGACGCGCCTAATGTTGCAGCGCGAAAAGCCACATTGTCCAAACGAACTGCCCGCCGCTCCCGTTTCGGCCGATACGGTCACAGCAGGTCGGCGATGCGGCCGAGGCTCTCCTCGCGGCCGAGCACAGCGAGAACGTCAAACACGCCGGGTGAAGTCGAACGGCCGGTGAGAGCCGCGCGCAGCGGCTGCGCCACCGCGCCGAGCTTCAGCCCGGTTTCGGCCACGTAGGCCCGGATCGCCGCTTCGGTCGTGGATGCGTTCCAGTCGCCCGTGACGCCTTCGAGAGCCGCCTTCGCGCCCGCGAGGATCTCGCGCGGTGGCTCCCCGACGAGTTTTTCGGCCTTCTCGTCCAGTTGCAGCGGCCTCTCGGCGAAGAGGTAACCGGCGCTGTCGGCCAGTTCCACCAGCGTCTTCGCGCGCTCCTTCAGGCCCGGCATGGCTTCGAGCAGCATGCGCCTGCGCCCTTCGTCGAGCTTGCCGGCCATCGCCTTCCCGCCTTCGAGGTAGGGCAGGGTCGCGACGAGGCTGTCGAGGAGTTCGGCATCCGGCATCCGGCGCATGTGCATGCCGTTCAGCGCTTCCAGCTTCTGGAAATCGAAGCGTGCCGCACCCTTGTTCACGTCCTCGATCTCGAACCAGCCGATCATCTCGTCCGTGGACATCACTTCATCGTCGCCGTGGCTCCATCCGAGCCGGGCGAGATAGTTGCGCAGCGCCTCCGGGAGATATCCCATGGCGCGGTAGGCCTCGACCCCGAGCGCGCCGTGCCGCTTCGACAGCTTGGCGCCGTCCGCTCCGTGGATGAGCGGGATGTGCGCCATCACCGGCACGTCCCAGTCCATGGCCTGGTAGATGATCGTCTGACGCGCCGCGTTCGTCAGGTGGTCGTCGCCGCGGATGATGTGGGTGATGCCCATGTCGTGATCGTCGACTACGACGGCGTGCATGTAGGTCGGATTTCCGTCCGAGCGCAGGATGATGAAATCGTCGAGGTCCTTGTTGGGGAAGCGGACCTCTCCCTGCACCTTGTCGTGCACGATCGTCTCGCCCTCGCGGGGCGCCTTGATGCGAATGACCGGCTTCACGCCGGCTGGCGCCTCGGACGGATCGCGGTCGCGCCAGCGGCCGTCGTAGCGGGGAGGGCGGCCTTCCGCCCGCGCCCTTTCGCGCATCTCCTCCAGTTCGGCCTGGGATGCGTAGCAGCGATAGGCCTTGCCGCGCCTGACGAGTTCTTCCCCGATCTCGCGGTGGCGGTCGGCGCGGGCGAACTGCGAGACGGGTTCGCCGTCCCAGGTGAGGCCGAGCCAGGAAAGCCCGTCGAGGATGGCGGCGGTCGCCGCCTCCGTCGAGCGCTCGCGATCGGTATCCTCGATCCGCAGCAGCATCCTGCCGCCCGTGTGCCGGGCGAAGAGCCAGTTGAAGAGCGCGGTCCGCGCGCCGCCGATGTGAAGGTAACCGGTGGGGGACGGCGCGAAGCGCGTGACGACGGGTGCGGACATCGGTTTCCGGGAGCTTTGCGTGCTGGGCGCCTTGGTGCCACTGCGCGGGTGATTTCGGGTGGCGTTCATGTAGCATAGGATCATCGGGGTGCAAGCCGTCGGACATGTCGGGACCTTCGGGGGCCACCTTTCGACGGCAGGGACGGGGTCGCGATGGCGACGGTCGACGAACCGGATCCGGACGAAAGGGGGATGCTGCCCGTCCCGGGCGTGCTCGTGACGGCCGGCGCGGACCGCGAGCGTGAGAACGCAGGAGGCGCCGCCTATCGGCCGGCCGGGCGGGAGGATGCCATTGTCAATTCCCTGAGGGCGGCGCTGGCAGACGCCGTCGCCGCAGAGCGCGACCGCGGAACGGCTTTCCTGTTTCTTCCGGTGATTCTGTGCTCAGGTGCGGCTCTGTATTGGGCACTGCCCCTGGAGCCGTCATTCACGTTTGTGGCCGCTGGCCTGGCATCTTGCGTGCTCGCGCGCGCCGTTCTCCCGCGGGCCGGCGTGTGGCGGCTTCTGTCGACGATCCTCATCGTGTCCATGCTGGGCATGCTCGCCGGAAAGCTCGAGACCTGGCGTGCTGGGACCAGAATGCTCGGCTCCGAGATCCCGACGTTCGTGACCGGCCGGGTGGTGGCGCTCGAACGTCAGGCAAGCGGCCGGGTCCGGTTGACTATCGACGTTCGGTCGACCGACCGGCCGGTGCTCCGATACGCGCCGGAGCGGGTGCGGCTCTCGGCGCGGTCCCTGCCTGCCGAAATCCGTGCGGGGGACGGCGTTGCCGGCTACGCTCGGCTCTTTCCGCCCTCGGGACCGGCTCGGCCGTTCGGCTACGACTTCGCCTTCGAGAGCTACATGGACGGCATCGGCGCCACCGGGTTCTTTCTTTCCGATCCAGAACCGGCGAGCCTCGACGAAGCGCCGGACTGGCGTGCGGTCCTTTCCGCCCGGATCGCCGACATGCGCCAGGCGATCGCTGGCCGGATCACCGGCCGGATCGAGGGGCCCGAAGGGCAGATCGCGGCGGCGCTCATCGCCGGCACGCGCGCGGGTATTCCGGAGGAAATCAACGAGGCGCTGCGCAAGACGGGGCTCGCGCACGTCCTGTCAATTTCGGGACTGCACATGGCACTCGTCGCCGGCACGGTCATGTTCGCGCTGCGCTTCGTCTTCGCGCTCTTTCCCGGGTTCGCTTCGCGCCTGCCCGTGAAGAAGTACGCGGCTGCCGTCACGTTGCTGGCGGCGGCCAATTACCTGGTGATTTCGGGCGCGGCGGTCGCGGCACAGCGCAGCTTCATCATGATCGCCGTGATGCTGGTAGCGCTGCTGTTCGACCGGTCGGCGATCACGATGCGCAATCTCGCGATCTCGGCGCTCGTCGTCATCGCGATCGCCCCGCACGAGGTCGTCGGGCCGAGCTTCCAGATGTCGTTCGCCGCCACGGCGGCGCTGATCGCGGCCTACGCCTGGTGGTCGGAGCGTCGATCGGACCGTTTTACGGGAGGGCAATCTGCGCGAGGCTCGACGGTCGGCAACGGCTTGCGGCTCCTGCTGCTCTACTGCGCCGGGATCGCGGTGACCTCCCTGGTGGCGGGAACCGCGACCGCGCTCTATGGCGTCTGGCATTTCCACCGCATGGCACCGCTCGGTCTCATCGCCAATCTCGGCGCCATGCCGGTCGTGTCCTTCGTGATCATGCCTTCGGCGGTTCTTGCCGGCATCCTGATGCCGTTGGGCCTCGAAGGCTTCGCGCTCGATGTCATGGGGTGGGGGATCGGGGTCATGGTCTCGATCGCCCAATGGCTTGCCCAACGCACGCCGTTCGACGCGGTCGGCGCGATCCCGCTGTCCGCCGTGCTTTCGATGACCATCGCGCTCGTCGTCGTGACCGTCCTGTCGACATGGCTGCGCCTCGCCGCCCTGCCGTTCCTATTCGCGGGGATTGCGCTCATCGCGGCGCGCGATCTCCCGGACATCCTGCTCTCGGAGGACGGAGACCTGATCGCGATGCGCACGCGGACCGGGGAACTCGCCGTCAACAAGGAGCGCCCGAACCGTTTCGTCACCGGTATCTGGATGGACGCGGCAATGACACACAAGGTTGCGACACCGGTTTCCACCTCCGAATCGCTTACGGCGGTCACAACGTCACAACGCGCTTCGGAGATCTTCGTCTGCAACGACGTGGGTTGCATCGCGCGACACGGCGGCGGAGCGATAGTGGCATTCGTGCCCGCCGGAGGGAACGCGGGCTCGCTCTGCGGTTTCGTCGACGTCCTGGTGATCGACGATGCCACCGCGGCGAACCCGTGTGGCTCGACAAGAGTGCTCGTCGTCACCAAACGTGATCTTGCGCGGCGTGGCAGTGCCGAGATCCGCTTGGCGGAGGGAGGGGAGGAACCTCGCGCCGAGATCCGGTTCGCCGTACGGGAGCCGTACCGGCCCTGGCATGATCATCGGCGGTATTCGCGGGAGGCCCGCGGAATGCCGCCTTACAAGCGGGAGCCGTAGCGGTCGCCCAACGCGAATCTCCGTCGAACCGAGGGGACGGAGGACTGGCCCGGCTTCAATACCGCCGGATCAGCCCGACCAGACGGCCTTGGACCTTCACCCGATCCGGCCCGAAGATGCGGGTTTCGTAGGCGGGATTGGCCGCTTCGAGCGCGATCGAGGCGCCCTTGCGGCGGAAACGCTTCAATGTGGCCTCCTCGTCGTCCACGAGCGCCACGACGATCTCGCCCGCCGTTGCGGTCTCGGCGCGCCGGATGATCACCGTGTCGCCGTCGTAAATGCCGGCATCGGTCATCGAATCGCCCTCGATCTGGAGCGCATAATGTTCCCCCTTGCCAATCATACCGGCGGGGATGTCGACGGCATTGGAATGATCACGAAAGGCCTCGATCGGGGTGCCGGCGGCGATGCGCCCGTAAAGGGGCAACTGCACCGATTCCGCTTCGGCGGCCGGCTTGGCGCCTGGAAATTTGAAATCGCCCTCGATGACATTAAGGGCAAACCCCTTGCCCCGCCTTTTCGCCTTCGGCCCAGAGACTGCCATGTTGTCGGGCAGGCGCAGGATTTCGATGGCCCGCGCCCGGTGCGGCAGGCGGCGGATGAAGCCCCGTTCCTCGAGCCCGGTGATCAGGCGGTGAATG
>CATMOC010000330.1 GCA_950071955.1 uncultured Mesorhizobium sp.
CTGTTCGACCCGCTCGAACAGCACCCAGAGGCTACCTGCTCGCACGCACCGGGTCCGTGTAGAACCCTACTGCCGCTCGAACCGGTAGCCAAACGCCTCGATGTCTTGTCGGCAGCGTCTGCCCACCTCCTCGGCCAGTTCCGACGAGTAGTAGGTGGAGTAGTGGGCGTGCTTCGACGCATTGACACGCTTCAAATCGAGCCGTCTGCCAATCCTGTCCGCCAAGGCAGCATTGAGATCGTTCTCGAGACGCTCGAACCGTCCGACGAAATCGACGATCAGGTTGCCGGAGGTATCGGACAGGTACTCCTTCTGGCTTCGCTGGACAGATTTGGTGCCGTCGGTATCCACAACAGAGGCTTCCAGACGCACGAAATCTGTGAAGTCGCGGGTGTTGCGAAGAACCATGGTCTGAAAACTATTCAAGCTCGCCCCTGCGTCGAACGCTGGCCGGAGTTGATCGATCATCGACCACCACGAAACCAGCCGGTCCCAGGGGTTGCGGACGAACCCGAACTTGAAATACGCGTTCCATTTGGCCTCCCCCGCCGCCACCCTCAGTTGCGCCGCCGTATGGTGCTTGGTGGGATGTTCTATGGATTGTCCGAGCGCGAGGCTGACGGCATTTCCTCCCGTCTTCGCGATATGGACGAATATGAGCTTTTCCTGATCGATTATCATGCAATCGCGATTCGCCTGGCAAGAAACGTCGCCCGATGGCCTTCGGCATAGTCCTCGCATTGGGACAGGTCGCCGTGGCGCCAATCCAGCTCGGTCATGTCGTAGCCGACGCTCTTCAGCATCTTGCGCAGCGCGCTTCGCGAGACGCGGCCTACGGGTACTTCGGTCGAGACATCTTTCCCGATCGGTATCGCGTTGCGCGGATCCTCGGGGCTTTCCGCAAAGACTTCTATGACACTTTTTTCCGAAGGGCTGATCGCCGTTCTGACCTCCGGCGGGTTCAGCGCAAGATTCTGCTTGGACCGGCGCACAAAGCCATCGGGATCCATGCTTACCTCGGACGCCGGGGCGAAAATCCGATCGTTCTCGACCAGAATATTCTGTCGACCGACCGCATAGGCAATCGAACGCATGACCGAAGACCCGGCGCATTTCGGTGCGTGGGCGAAAACGTTCAATTTGCGCACTCTGGAACCCTGCCATCCGCATGAAGCCTGTCTCGGACTATCGCCCCGCGAGACCTGGGGCAACACCTCACGAAGAACGCCAGCATGCCTGCGGAACGAACCTGCTCCGCGACCCAAGTTGGAAGAGGCCGTCTCAAGAACGATCTACGAGGCACTGCAAGAAGGGGATGTTCGGAGTACAGGTGGTTTTCGAGCGATCGGAGCGGCCCATCGAAAAGCACGGATTTCCGAGCTTCCGGATTTCGGGCGCTCACTCAGCCTCCGGCCGGGTAAGGTGTCGGGCGCGCCCCGATCGGCGCTGGATTCCCGGTAGAGGCGAGCGGCACGCGGACGGGTAGAGTGACGAAAGACGAGCTGATCGGCGAAATCATTGACGAGCTGCTGGCGATTAGCCGCGGCGCGCCTGCGGCCGAGAATTCCCTGTGGAGCATGCCGCCGTCGATCGCCCTTGAGGACGGCCGATCGCTGCTGATCAACGACCGGATCGAACTGCTGTTGAATAGCTACCAGAGGATCCTCGAGCAGAACGACGCCGACATCGCGCGATCCTATTCTCGGAAGGAATTCGGCAAAGTGGTCGCGAAGGCCTTCGGCGCCGTGCTGGCGTCGATTGACCTGGACGATGATCGCGCGGAGAACATCAGGACAGTGAAGGCAGCGGTCGGCCTGTCGCTGACCGAAACGACAGCTCACCCGCAGCCGGCGCGCGACCTGGTATTCGGCTGTGATCTCTTTGCGGAGCCCGTAGCGGCGATCGAGATCGGTCCCGTCCGGATCGAGGACCGCGGCGAGTGGCTGGACCGAATGTCGGCGTCGGCAGCCTTCTCCGCCGCCGCGGCACGGCGGATCGCACGACGTTGGTCAGGACTGCCGATCGGGCGCAGGAAGGGCTCCGTCGACAGCATGTGGGAGCGAGTAGCCCTCGATGTCATTGGAGAGTGCAAGACGGTCTGCACCGTCTCGGTTCGATCGATGTCCCCTAGCATGGCCGAGGCGCGAGCCTCGACAGCCGCGCGCATGTCGCTCGCGGCTGTCAGCCTGCTCTGGCAGAAGCCATCCGACGCGCTTTGGGGGATCGGCCTCGCCTACGATCATGGGCGGAACCATCATCGAGAGACGATCGTCCTGATCGACGGTAAGTTTGCGGCTTCAAACCACACGCTGGCGCGGCTCCCTGCGATCGAAGCGGCGAAATGGAAGGATCACTACGAGCGCGATGAATGGTTCTTCAATGTGATCGGCGAGATGTTTGCCGAGTACCTTCACGTCGCCAGCTCGTCGCGGCCGCGCATGATGAGCGCCCTGTTCCATAGCCTGTGGTGGTTCCAGCAGGCCTGCGTCGAGCATTCCCCCCTGCTGGCCTCCATCAAGCACGCGGCGGCGATCGAGGCGCTGGCGGGGGGACGGGAGAAGCAGGGGATTTTGGAGCTGCTTACCGCGCGGCTGTCCTTCGACCGGAAGGGGCAGGCCTTCAAGGATGGAACCACCCTCGACCAGTTCATCGAGCAGCTTTACGGCGTGGCGCGGAGCCAGACCCTCCATGGCACGAACGTCCGGCATGCCGAGGACTGGAGCCGGCTTCAGGCGCGATCAGAGCAGATCGCCCGCCTGGCGCTACGGAGCGTCACGCACTGGCTGTCAAGACATCCGGGGATCGATGGTCCGGCCGCCCTCCGATCCAACGCCAATCACTGAGGATATGCAGGACCGATCACGTTCACGTGAGGCGAGAAGTCTAAAGTGTGCCTAGACGGTGCCTACACGGATGATTTTCCGCGCACTTGACGCACTCGCGTTCGGCCCAAAACCAATTGAATTCAATGCGATACGTTGGCGATCCCGGCAGGATTCGAACCTGCGACCATCGGCTTAGAAGGCCGGTGCTCTATCCAGCTGAGCTACGGGACCGGCGGTCCGGCGCGGCGCCGGACGGGTGTTCGTGAGGACGCTCAGTGCGTCCAGGGAATCTTTCGGTCATAACGGAAATTGTCCGAATAGGAAATCTGGCGGCGCTTGATCTCCTTCGGCTCCTGGACCCGGAAGGCGAGCCCCTGCTTCCTGGCATAGGCGACCGCCTCCTCCCTCGTGTCGAAGACCAGGCGGATCTGGCTCTTCATGTCGCCGGAGGTCGTGTAGCCCATCAGCGGATCGATCTTCTTGGGCTGCTCGGGATCGAATTCCAGCACCCAGCGGCCGGTCTTGGCCTTGCCCGACTGCATGGCGGTTCTGGCTGGACTGTAGATGAGGGCTGACATGGTCGATCCTTTCGCTAGCTCGCAAGAGCGTCCGCACCCGGACCGAGGCCCGGCGCGCGGCGGCTGGTCGGAGTGGCAGGATTCGAACCTGCGACCCTCTGGTCCCAAACCAGATGCGCTACCAGACTGCGCTACACTCCGACGTCCGCCTAGGAGGCGTGGGATACACAGGAAGGCCGCGAGCCGCAACTGTTTTGCAGTCCACCGGCACGCTTCAAAGTTCGAACTCGCCCTGGCCCTGGTCCATCGCGGTCACCACCTGCGCGGCCAGCCCGCGGGTGATGCGGGACTTCTGCTCGAGGGCGGCGCGATCGAGCTTCTCCACCACGCGGCCCGCGGTGGAAAGCGAACGCTCCATGCGCGAGACGAGGTAACTCACCACATGGGCCTCCACGTCGAGTTGGCGGTCGGCGAAGAGCTTGGTGATGACGCCGGCGAGCAGCATGTCGTCCGGTTCACCGATCTCGACGACCGTCGCAGCCTTCAGGCGGGATTCCAGATCGGGGAGCGAGACGCCCCAGGCAAGCGGGAAAGTGCGCGACGTCATCAACAGGAAGGAATTCGCCGCACGGACCGAGTTGATGAGATGAAACAGCGCCGTCTGGTCAAAGCCTCGCGCCTCGACGCCGTCGATAAGGACCGGGCGGCCCGCCTCCGCGACCTGGCAGGCTAGGCCGAGCCCTTCAAGCGGTATGCGCTGCGCGTCGGCCGCCTCGGCCCAGACCGCGCCCAGGTGCGTCTTGCCCGATCCGGTCGGCCCCGCCAGGATGACGACCGGAGAGGGCCAGTCGGGCCATCGGTCGATCGCCGCCACCGCCTTGGCGTTGGCCGGGGAAACCACCAGGCTGTCGCGCGAGAACTCGGCATGGTGCCCGAGGTCGAGCGGCAACTGCCGCGGGTTCGCCTTTGCTTTCACCGACATGGCATCAATCCGGGCGCCGGACGGGCACGATGACCGGATCGTGCCCGCGATACATCGGCGATTCCAGATACCGCGACAGAGCGAAGCGCACCAGCACCGCGACAGCCGCGGCCGCCGGCACGGCGAGCAGCAGGCCGACGAAGCCGAACAGCGATCCGAAGGCGAAGAGCGCGAACATGAGCCAGACCGGATGCAAGTTGACGCTGCGACCGACCAGCTTGGGCTGCAGGATGTTGCCCTCGATGAACTGGCCCGCGAAGAAGATGCCGGCCACGATGGCGACCATGATCCAGTCGGGCCAGAACTGCACGAAGGCCACGCCCACCGACAGGACAAGACCGACCAGCGAGCCGATGTATGGAACGAAGCTGATCAGGCCCGCGACCAGCCCGATCAGCAGCCCGAAGTTCAGCCCCGCCGCCGTCAGCGCCACCGCATAGAGGACGCCGAGGATGATGCAGAGCGTGCCCTGCCCGCGCAGGAAGCCGGCGGTCGACAGGTTGATCTCGGTCGCCAGGCGACGGACCGTGCCGAGATGTTCGCGGGGGATCCAGTTGTCGACGGTCGCCACCATGCGGTCCCAGTCGAGCAGCATGTAGAAGGCCACCACCGGCGTCACGACGAACAGGCCGGCGATGCTGAAAATGGCAACCCCCGAACTCCAGATCGACTGAAAAACGGTGGTGAAGAAGCCCACGCCCGACGTCAGCAGCGAATTGAGGCCGTCACGCAGGC
>CATMOC010000331.1 GCA_950071955.1 uncultured Mesorhizobium sp.
TTCCTGCCCCGTTCGTCGAGAATCACGAGGGCCGCGCCGGCAGCCGCTGCTGTTTCGAGCCTCTGTGCCTCGTCGCGCTTGCGCTCGGCCGCGCTCTGCGCGCGGCTCTCGGCCATTTCCGTCAATCCGGCCCATTCGAGCCCGACGGGGGGACCGGCCCTGGCGAACCGGTCGAGATAGCGGTCGGCCAGTTCCCGCTCGGGGCCGGCCTTCATCCGGCCCACAGCATGAACGGCAATCTTCATTCAGCCCCGACGAAACAGTTCAATGAACCGTTTCGTCCTCCAGGTCCGGTGCCTGCCACATCTTCTCGATGCTGTAGAACTCTCGGACTTCCGGCCGGAAGACATGCACGATCACGTCGCCGGCATCGATCAGCACCCAGTCCGCGCTGGCGAGGCCTTCGACCCGGGCAGTGCCCAGTCCAGCCTCCTTCAGCGCCTTGATCAGGTGATCGGCCACGGCCGAGACATGGCGGTTCGAACGGCCTGAGGCCACGACCATGTAGTCGGCAATGCTCGATTTGCGCTGGATGTCGATGGGGACAACGTTTTCGGCCTTCGAGTCTTCGAGAGAGTCAAGGACCGTTTTCAGGGCATGGGCAACACCGTTCCGGTTCAACCCAGCCAGCGAAGGCATATTCTCAGCCTTCTTCACCAAAGCTGTTCTCAGTGTCTTTCCTTTCGCATCAAGAACAACGACATCGCCGTGAATCACGGTCGACAGGTGAAAGATAGGCAGAGTCCCCTAACACTTTCAAGACACGCCGCCTTCACATTCCGGGCGTGCCAGTTCTACCGCGAGCGGGAGGGGCCTTCGTCCGCCGGCGCGAAGGCCAGTTCCGCGGCCGGAGGCGTGTGGGCGGACAACGGGGCGAAGTCTCCGCTCTCGGCCACCGGCACCGCCTGCGTCTGTGTCAGCCGCCACAGCACGAAACTCCCGAACGCGAGCGCGATCACGATGGCGATGACGATGAAGGCCCCGGTCCCGACGATCGCCGTGAGCGCGGTGGCCATGCCGGGAATGAGAAAGCCGGACAGCGACCAGGCGAACAGCATCGTGCTCGCCAGCACGACCAGATCGCCCTTTTCGGCGCGATCATTCGCATGGGCGCTGGAGATCGAGTAGATCGATTCGGTGGCGCCGCTCCACATCATGTAGACCACGATCATCCACCAGAAGACCGAGCCGTCCGCGCCCGTCGCCAGGAGACCGGCGCCGATCACGATACCCGAGGCCGCGACCAGCACGTAGCGGCGGTCGGTGCGGTCGGAGACCCAGCCGAGCGGCAGCTGCACGATCAGCGTGCCGAGCGGCATGGCCAGCAGCAGCAGGGCGACGTCGTTCTTTCCAAAGCCGATGGCGGTCGCGTGGATCGGCGCGAAGCCGGCCACCATCATCGACAGTCCGCCGACCGCGAGCATGCCGGCCAGCCCGACCGGCGAGATGGCCCATGCGCGCCTGAGCGCGATGGATGCAATCGGCGGGGGCGGCGGCGTCCTCAAACGTGTCAGCCCGACGGGAATGATGGAAACTGCAGCGAAGGCAACGGCAAGCACCGGCGCGGCGTTGGTCATGGCGTCGATGAAGGACAGGAGGAACGACCCCATGCCCAGCCCGACGATGTAGCTCATGTAGAAGGTCGCGGTGACGCGCCCGCGGATATCGTTCTCCACGACGTCGTTGAGCCAGCTCTGCGCCACGATGAACAGGCCCGATATGGCAAAGCCGTAGAGCACCCGCGCCACGATCCAGAGCCAGGGGTCGACGGTCACGCCGACCGCGACATTCGACAGGATGATCAGCGCCGAAAAGGTCATGAAGGCGCGCGCATGGCCGACGCGATTGACCATGCGCCCGGTGAGGAAGCACCCGGCCATGCCACCGGCGGACAGGCCGGTCAGTATCAGGCCGGCCCAGGTCGGCGGCAGGCCTTCCGCGCCGAGACGCACGGGAATGAACGCGAACATCAGGCCGTTGCCGATGGCGACCAGCGCCGACGACAGGATGACGCTGGCGATCGCCGTCAGCGGCGCTGGCAGCGCCTCGGCGGCTGTGTCTTGATCGTTGGAAGCTGAGGCGCTCATCGTCAGGCACAATGTCGGTTTCACATCCCGCCGAATGCGACGAAAGCGGCAGAAACTGTCCCGAACCGGACGACGCTTCGCCGGCTCAGTCCCGCGGTAGGCCGTTGCGCAGGGCGGTCGAAGAAAGGGACGACCGCGGCCCGTGGATGAAGGTCCAGGCGGGAGCCTGCATGCGCGCCAGTTTCGGCGCCTCGTCCTCGTCGACGCGTGAGCGCGCGAAGGTCTTGGCCATGACGGAGGAGAGGAACGCGAGCGTCGAGCCGGGGCGGTCGATCACGGCGATCGGGAACGTGGCGGCGATCGCCCGCCAGCGCTGCCAGCGGTGGAAGGTCGCCAGGCTGTCGGCGCCCATGACCCAGACGAAATGGACGCCGGGATTGCGTTCCTTCACCAGCGCCAGCGTCTCGGCGGTGTAGCGGATGCGCCAGGCGGCTTCGAACGCGGTGACCTTGACGCGGGGATCGTGCATGAGCGCCTGCGACCGCGCGATCCGATCGCCGAGCGGTGCGAGTTCGCTTGCGTTCTTCAGCGGGTTGCCCGGCGTCACCATCCACCACAGCTGGTCGAGCCGCAGGCGCCTCAGTGCGATCTCGGCGGCCAGCGCGTGCCCGCGGTGGGGAGGGTTGAACGAACCGCCGAACAGCCCGACGGCCATGCCCTTCTCGACATGTGGCATGCGCAGATACGCGTTGCTCAAGCGATCGAGACTCATTGCGCAGGCCACTCGCATTCCCGCCAGTCGCGGCGGCCGTGGATTGCCCGCAGGATTGTCACGCGCTCGTCCGGACGGACCTCACGGTCGTACCTGCCCCGTGCCCCTTACGCGATACTTGAACGAAGTCAGCTGTTCGACGCCCACCGGTCCGCGCGCGTGCATGCGGCCGGTCGCGATGCCGATCTCGGCGCCCATGCCGAACTCGCCACCATCGGCGAACTGGGTAGACGCGTTGTGGAGCAGGATCGCCGAGTCGATCTCGTTGAAGAACCGCTCGACCGCGGCCGCGTCCTCGGCGACGATCGCCTCGGTGTGGTGCGAGGAATGGGCTTCGATGTGCTCGATCGCGTCCGCGACGCCGTCGACCAGCTTCACCGAGATGATCGCGTCGAGATACTCCGTCGTCCAGTCCGCATCGGTCGCGGCCTTCGCTTCCGGATAGAACTCGCGCGTCTCCTCGTCGGCCCTGATCTCGCAGCCGGCCGCCGCCAGGGCTTTTAGGATCGGCAGGAGGTGGGTGTCCGCGCAGGCGCGGTCGACCAGCAGCGTCTCGGCGGCGCCGCAGATGCCGGTGCGCCGCATCTTGGCATTGACGGCGATCTTCACGGCCATGTCGAGATCGGCAGACTTGTCGACGTAGAGATGGCAGATGCCTTCCAGGTGCGCGAAGACCGGCACCCGCGCCTCGGTCTGCACCCGCTCGACGAGGCCGCGCCCGCCGCGCGGGATGATCACGTCGATGTTTCCGCCGAGCCCCTTCAGCATTTCGCCGACCGCCGCGCGGTCGGTCACCGGCACGAGCTGGATCGCATCCTCGGGAAGTCCGGCGGCCCGCAAGCCCTCCGCTAGGCAGGCATGGATCGCCGCCGACGAATTCGAAGAGTCCGAACCGGCGCGCAGGATCACGGCATTGCCGGCCTTGACGCAGAGTGCGCCGGCGTCTGCCGTGACGTTCGGCCGGCTCTCGAAGATGACGCCGATCACGCCGAGCGGCGTGCGCACGCGCTCGATGTGCAACCCGTTCGGGCGGTCCCACGCGGCGATGACCTCGCCGATCGGATCCTTCAGCTCGGCGATGGCACGCACCCCGTCGGCCATGGCGCGGATGCGTTCGGGCGTCAGCTTCAGCCGATCGAGGAAGGAAGCGGCGAGGCCGTTCTCCTCGCCCTGCGCCATGCCGAGCCCGTTGGCTTCCATGATCGCCGCCTTGTTGCGCAGGAGCGCGTCGGCCATGGCAAGGAGGGCCGTATGCTTGCGCTCCGCGCTGGCCATCGCCAGCGGCCGGGCGGCGGCGCGCGCCTTGCGGCCGATTTCCGCCATCATTGCCGTGACGTCTTCGCTCGATCTCTCGTTTCTCGTCAGCATGGCGTCAGTCCTGGGGCTCCATCCGGGAGGCGCTTTGCGTCACCACGAGGTCGTCGCGGTGGATCATGGCGGCGCGGCCTTCGTAACCGAGCACGCCCGCGATCTCGTTGCTGCGCAGGCCGGCGATCCTTACGGCATCCGCGGCGTCGTAGGCAACCAGACCGCGCGCGATCTCGCGGCCTTCGGGCGCAAGGACCGCGACCGTGTCGCCGCGTGCGAAGCTGCCCTCGACGCGCCTGACGCCGGCCGGCAGCAGCGACTTTCCGGCCATCAGGGCGCCGACCGCGCCCGCGTCCACGGTCAGCCATCCGGCCGGCTCCAGATTGCCGGCAATCCAGGTCTTGTATCCGCGCACCGGGTTGGCGCTCGGCCTGAAGAAGGTCGCACGCTCGCCCCGGTCGATCGCCGAGAGCGGGTTGAGCCGCGTTCCGGAGGTGATGATCATCGCCGTGCCCGCGGTGGTGGCGATCTTGCCAGCGTCCAGCTTTGTGCGCATGCCGCCGCGCGAGAGCTCGGAAGCCGCCGCACCCGCCATGGCCTCGATCTCCGGCGTGATGCGGTCGACGACGGGAATGAACTCGGCACCGGGATCGAGCGCCGGCGGCGCGGTGTAGAGCCCGTCTATGTCCGACAGAAGCACCAGGAGATCGGCCGTCATCATCGTCGCCACCCGCGCCGCCAGGCGGTCGTTGTCGCCGTAGCGGATCTCCGAGGTCGCAACCGTGTCGTTCTCGTTGATGACAGGGACGGCCTTCATCCTCAGAAGGGTGGCGATGGTCGCGCGCGCATTGAGGTAGCGCCGCCGCTCCTCGGTGTCGCCGAGCGTCACCAGGACCTGTCCCGAGGTCAGGGAATGGCGGCCGAGTTCCTCCGCCCACGCGCCGG
>CATMOC010000332.1 GCA_950071955.1 uncultured Mesorhizobium sp.
CTGTTGGTGGTCCGCGTCGGGCACGCCCTGCATCGTGGTCATCACGTCGACCGGGAACAGCGCCGAGAAGTCCTGCACGAAGTCGAAGCCGTCCGGGTCCACCGCGCCGAGGTGGCGATCGACCAACTGCACCACCAGATCCCGTTTGGCCTGGATAGCCCGGGGCGTGAAGACCTTGTTGAGCAGGCTGCGCATCCGCCGGTGTTGCGGCGGATCCATCGCGATGATCGACCCGTGCTCGGTGGGCCGGCCGGTGCGGACCTGCGCGAGGTCCACCCCGTACGCCGAGGAAAAGGTTTCGTGGTCCTTGAAGGCCTCTGCCACATCGGCGTGCCGGGTCAGCGCGTAGAAGTCATATTGCTCGCTGTAGTACACCGGCGCCTCGGCGCGCATCCGGCCGAGGTCGGCGGCGTGCAGGGCGTGGTCTTCTGCGTCTGGGCGCCGAACGCGCGGCGCGTCAGCGTCGTCGGCGACTTCAACGGCTGGGACGGACGGCGCCATCCGATGCGAAAGCGCCTTGGCGTCGGCGTCTGGGAACTGTTCGTGCCGGGGATCGGTACCGGCCATCGCTACAAATACGAGATCCTGGGCGTGCATGGCGAACTCCTGCCGCTGAAGACCGATCCGCTGTCCTTCGCGTCCGAGGTTCCGCCCGCAACCGCCTCCATCGCCTGCGGCTTGCCCAAGTACGAGTGGGGCGACGATGGCTGGATGTCGCAGCGCGCGGCGCGGCATGCGAAATCCGAGCCCGTGTCGATCTACGAGGTCCATCTCGGCAGCTGGCGTCGCGGCGCCGGCGGCGAGACGCTGGACTACGACGCGCTCGCGGAACTGCTCGTCTCCTACGTCAAGGAGATGGGCTTCACCCATGTCGAACTGCTGCCGATCAGCGAGCATCCCTTCTCGGGGTCCTGGGGCTATCAGCCGATCGGGCTGTTCGCCCCCACCAGCCGTTTCGGCTCGCCGAAGGAGTTCGCCCATTTCGTCGACACGCTGCACCAGGCGGGCATCGGCGTCATCATCGACTGGGTGCCGGCGCATTTTCCGTCCGACGCGCACGGTCTGGTGCGCTTCGACGGGACGGCGCTCTACGAGCACGAGGATCCGCGGCTCGGATACCATCAGGACTGGAACACGCTGATCTATAATTTCGGTCGCGTGGAAGTCTCGAACTTCCTCCAGGCCAGCGCCCTGTTCTGGCTTGACCAGTACCACATCGACGCATTGCGCGTGGATGCTGTCGCTTCGATGCTCTACCTCGACTACAGCCGCAAGGCGGGCGAGTGGATCCCCAACCGGCATGGCGGCAACGAAAATCTCGACGCCATCGCCTTCCTGCGCGACACCAACCAGCGGATCGCCGACCTTCATCCCGGCACGCTGACGATCGCGGAGGAATCCCCCGCATGGCCCGGCGTCAGCCGGCCGGTCGGCGATGGCGGTCTCGGATTCAACTACAAGTGGAACATGGGCTGGATGCACGATACGCTGGCCTATATCAGCCTTGATCCCGTGCATCGCAAACACCATCACCATCAGATGACGTTCGGGCTGGTCTACGCCTTCTCGGAGAACTTCGTCCTTCCGATCTCGCACGACGAGGTTGTGCACGGCAAAGGCTCGCTTCTGGGTTGGAAGCCTGGCGACCGCTGGCAGAAGTTCGCCAACCTGCGCACCTACCTGTCCTTCATGTGGACGCATCCCGGCAAGAAACTGCTCTTCATGGGCTGCGAATTCGGCCAGGAGCGCGAGTGGAACCACGACCAGTCGCTCGACTGGCACCTGCTGGACGATCCGATGCATGCGGGTGTAAAGTCGCTGGTGCGCGATCTGAACATGCTCTATCGCGACCTTCCCGCCCTGCACGAACTGGATTGCGACCCCGCCGGTTTCGATTGGCTCGGCGCCGACGACGCGGAGAACAGCGTCTACTCGTTCGTCCGCCGCGGCCGCAACGGCTCTCCCGTGATCGTCCTGTGCAACATGACCCCGATGCCGAGGCCCGGCTACCGCGTCGGCGCGCCCAGCGCCGGCAAGTGGGCCGTTCGTTTCAACAGCGACGCCGCCGAATATGGCGGTTCGGGCGTCGGCAGCACGGAACAAGTGGAAACCGAGGCCGTTACGTGGCACGGCAGGCCGCAATCGCTGGAGCTCGATCTGCCACCGCTCGCAGCGGTTGTCCTCGCTCCTGCCGAGTAAGGTCCTCATGCGCCGCACAAGACAGATTCAGCCCGGGACGCCGTTCCCATTGGGCGCCCATTGGGATGGCTCCGGGGTCAACTTCGCGTTGTTCTCCGCGAACGCCACGAAGGTGGAGCTTTGCCTCTTCGACCTCGCCGGACGGCGCGAACTCGAACGGGTCGAACTCCCCGAGTTCACCCACGAGGTCTGGCACGGCTACCTGCCCGACGTCAGGCCGGGACAGCTCTATGGTTACCGCGTCCACGGGCCCTACGAGCCCTCGGCCGGCCACCGGTTCAATCCCAACAAGCTCCTCCTCGACCCTTACGCGCTGGAACTGCGCGGGGATATCCGCTGGCACGACGCGGTCTTCGGCTACCGCATCGGCCACCCGCGCGACGATCTTTCCTTCGACCGGCGCGACTCCGCCTTCGTGATGCCGAAATGCGTGGTCGTCGATCCCGCCGTCACCTGGGGACCCGACATCCGCCCAAAAATCCCGTGGGAGGACACGATCATCTACGAGGCCCACGTGAAGGGCATGACGGCGCTGAACGGGGACCTTCCCGAACAGTTTCGCGGCAAGTTCGCCGGTCTCGCCGATCCGAGCACGATCGAGCATCTCGTCAAGCTCGGCGTGACTGCGGTCGAGCTCATGCCGTGCCAGGCCTTCTTCGACGACCGCCACTTGATCGAGCGCGGCCTCGTCAACTACTGGGGCTACAACACGATCGGCTTCTTCGCGCCGGCCACGCGCTACATTTCGCCCGGCGCCGGCATCCACGAGTTCAAGCTGATGGTGCGCCGCCTGCACGAAGCCGGCATCGAGGTGATCCTCGACGTGGTTTACAACCACACGGCCGAGGGCAACCAGATGGGCCCGACGCTCTCGTTCCGCGGCATCGACAATGCCAGCTACTACCTGCTCGGCGACGATCCGCGCTACTACTTCGACACCACCGGCTGCGGCAACACCGTGAACCTGCGCAACCAGCGCGTGCTTCAGATGGTGATGGATTCGCTGCGCTACTGGGTCCAGGAATGCCACGTCGACGGCTTCCGTTTCGATCTCGCCAGCTCGCTCGGCAGGGACCGCGACGTGTTCGACCAGAACGCGGTATTCCTCGACGCCATCCGCCAGGATCCCGTCCTCTCGCAGGTCAAGCTCATCGCCGAGCCCTGGGACACGGGTCCCGACGGTTATCAGGTCGGCAACTTCCCGCCCATGTGGGCCGAATGGAACGACCAGTACCGTGATACGACCCGCGGCTACTGGAAGGGCGACGACGGCCAGGCGCCGGATCTCGCCGGAAAGCTGCTCGGTTCCTCGGAACTGTTCGAAAAGCGCGGCCGCCGGCCCTGGGCCAGCATCAATTTCATCACCGCCCATGACGGTTTCACCCTGACCGACCTCGTCAGCTACAACGACAAGCACAACGAGGCCAACAAGGAGGAAAACCGCGACGGCCATTCGCACAATCTGAGTTGGAACTGTGGTGCGGAGGGGGAAACCGACGACCAGCAGGTGCTCGACCTGCGCGATCGCATGCGCCGCAATCTGCTCGCGACCGTCCTCTTCTCGCAAGGCACGCCGATGATCCTGATGGGCGATGAGAACGGGCGCAGCCAGGGCGGAAACAACAACAGCTACTGCCAGGACACCGAGATGAACTGGCTGCGTTGGCAGGACGTCGGCGAGCGCGACCAGGCCTTCTTCGCCTTCGTCCGCCGCATCGTCAAGCTACGCAAGAACCAGCCGCTGCTGCGGCAGCGCCTGTTCCTGCACGGCGATCTGGAGCGCAACGGCGGCACGAAGGTCGGTTGGTTTCGGCCCGACGGAAAGCAGCTTGAGCGGGCCGATTGGGACAATCCGCACACGCATTCCTTCGCGCTCGTGCTTGCCAATGCCGATCAGAAGCTAATGATCGTTCTTAATGCTCATTACGAGGAGATGGAATTCGTGCTGCCGGAGCCGATGAAGGGAGGCTGGAGCCTGCTGCTGGACACCGAGGACGACGCCCATGCCGGTCCGCTCGAAGGCCGGACTGTTCGCGCCGACGCGCGTGCGCTGCTGCTCATGGAGACGCGGGCGTGAATGACACGCAGCCGAAGGAATTTCGGTCCTTCGCAAAAAGCTGGGGTTCGGAGTTCGTACGCGACGGCGAGGTGCGCTTCCGCCTCTGGGCTCCCGGCCTCGACCGTCTCACCTTGCGGCTGAATGGCGAGGACCTCCCGATGGCGCGGGGGGAAGACGGCTGGTTCGAGCGTGTCGCGATCGGGGTGGAGGCCGCCGCCGAGTATTCCTTCGTGCTGCCGGACGGCGAGGTCGTTCCCGATCCCGCGTCCCGTGCCCAGGCCGGCGACGTGCACGGTCCCTCCCTTGTCGTCGATCCGACTTCCTACCGCTGGCGCCATCCAGGATGGGCCGGCCGCCCGTGGGAGGAAGCGGTCATTTATGAGCTGCACGTCGGTACGTTCACCGACGAAGGCACGTTCCGGTCCGCGGCTGAGAAGCTCGACCATCTCGCCAGCATCGGCGTCACCGCCGTCGAGATCATGCCGGTCGCCCAGTTCGCGGGCAATCGCGGCTGGGGCTACGACGGCGTGCTGCTCTATGCGCCGCATCCGGCCTACGGCTCGCCGGACGACTTCAAATGGTTCGTCGACGAGGCCCACGCGCGTGGCCTGATGGTGCTTCTCGACGTCGTCTACAACCACTTCGGCCCCGACGGGAACTATCTGGCCCTCTACGCGCCCGAATTCTTCCATCCCGAGCGGCTCACCCCCTGGGGTGTGGCCATTTCCTACGAACTGGACCCGGTACAGAGCTTCTTCGCGGAAAACGCGCTCTACTGGCTCGAGGAATACAA
>CATMOC010000333.1 GCA_950071955.1 uncultured Mesorhizobium sp.
CGGACCTCTTCGTGCTCTTCCCGCACGGGAAGGTGTCCGCCGTCCAGCGGCTCCAGATGACCTCCTCGTTGGCCGCCAACGTCCACGCGCTGGCGATCGAGGGCAATTTCGACGACTGCCAGTCCATCGTGAAGGCGATGTTCAACGATCACGGCTTCCGCGACCGCGTGGGCCTGTCTGGCGTGAACTCGATCAACTGGGCGCGGATCATGGCGCAGATCGTCTACTACTTCTCCTCCGCGCTCAGCCTCGGCGCGCCGGACCGGCCGGTCTCCTTCACCGTGCCGACGGGCAATTTCGGCGACATCTTCGCCGGTTACGCCGCCAAGAAGATGGGCCTGCCGATCGAGCGGCTGGTCATCGCCACCAACGACAACGACATCCTGGCCCGTACCCTGGAGACGGGCCGCTACGAGACGCGCCCGGTGATCGCGACCACCTCGCCGTCGATGGACATCCAGATCTCGTCCAACTTCGAGCGCCTGCTTTTCGAGGCGGCGGGCCGTTCCGCCGAGGCTACGGTGTCGGCGATGCAGGGACTGAAGCAGTCCGGCGCCTTCACGATTCCGGAACGGACGCTGGCCGCGATCCGCGCGGAGTTCTCCGCCGGGCGCTCATCCATGGAGGAAACCGCGGCGACGATCGCCGGCCCGCTCGCCGACTGCGATTATCTCGCCGACCCTCATACCGCCACCGCTCTCGCGGTGGCGCGGCGGGAAGCGACGGGTTCGGCGCCGATGATCGTGCTGTCGACCGCCCACCCGGCGAAGTTCCCGGATGCCGTCGAGGCGGCGGCGGGAATGCGCCCGAACTTGCCATCATGGCTTGCCGGGCTTATGGAACGTGAGGAAAAGTACACTGTCCTTCCATCCGACGAAAAAATGGTGGAAGATCACATAAGCAGCCGGGCCCGTACGGCGGCTTAGGGAGTACGAGGAGTTCACCATATATGGGAGTTGAGGTAAGCCGTCTGTCGAACGGCCTGACGGTTGCAACCGAAAACCTTCCCCACATCGAGACCGTCGCCCTCGGGGTCTGGGTCAGGTCCGGATCCCGCAACGAACGCGACGACGAACACGGGATCGCCCATCTGCTCGAGCACATGGCGTTCAAGGGAACGGGCAGCCGCTCCGCCTGGGACATCGCGTCGCAGATCGAGGACGTGGGCGGGGAAATCAACGCCGCGACGAGCGTCGAGACGACGTCGTTCTACGCCAGGGTGCTGCGCGACGACATCCCGCTCGCGATCGACCTATTGGCGGACATCCTGATGGATTCGCGCTTCGACGCCGACGAGCTGGCGCGCGAGCAGCACGTCATCCTGCAGGAGATCGGCGCCGCGCACGACACGCCCGACGACATCGTCTTCGACCGTTTCACCGAAACGGCCTTCCGACACCAGACGCTCGGCCGCTCGATCCTGGGCACGCCCGAGACGGTCCAGTCGTTCACGCCGCGGCAGATCCACGATTTCATGGCGCGGCAGTACGGCGCCGACCGGATGGTCGTGGTCGCGGCGGGCGCGGTGAAACACGACGAGTTCGTCCGCGAAGTCGAGAAGCGGCTCGGCTCGTTTCGCGAGAAGGCGCCGGGCGAAGCACCTTCCAGCGCCAACTATGTCGGCGGCGACCACAGGGAAGACCGCGACCTCATGGATGCCCAGATCGTGCTGGGCTTCGAGGGACGCGCCTACCACGTGCGCGACTTCTACGCCTCGCAGCTGCTGTCGATGATCCTCGGTGGCGGTATGTCTTCGCGGCTCTTCCAGGAAGTGCGAGAAAAGCGCGGCCTGTGCTATTCCGTCTATGCCTTCCACTGGGGCTTTTCCGATACCGGCGTCTTCGGGATCCACGCCGCCACCGGCAAGGAGGACATCGAGGAACTGGTCCCGGTCCTGCTCGGCGAGTTGCAGAAGACCGGCGACTTCATCCACATGGACGAGCTCAACCGCGCGCGGGCGCAGTATCGGGCGGGCCTCATGATGTCGAGCGAGAGCGCGGCGAGCCGGGCTTCCCAGATCGCGCGGCAGATCATGCTGTTTGGACGCCCCGTGTCGAAGGAAGAGCTGATGGAAAGGCTGTCCGGCATCACGATCGAGCGGCTGACCGATCTCTCCTCGCGGCTCTTTTCCACGAAGCCGACCATCGCGGCGGTCGGACCGGTGGGAACGCTGGCTGGCTTCGAGGACATTTCGGGCATGCTCTCCGCGCCGCCGTTCGCCATGCGCAAGCTCGCCGTCTGAGCCGCCGTCGCGGCCTGCCGGCAGTCCATGCTGAGCCTGCCCCATTTCGGACGAGAGCTGCCCCGGGTGACCGGCGAACGGGTCGTTCTGCGATTTCCACAGAAATCGGACTTCGCGGAGTGGGCCGCGTTGCGGCGGCAAAGCCGCGGCTTCCTCGAACGATGGGAGCCGAAATGGGCGAGCGACGAGCTGGAGCGATCGGCATGGCACCTGCGGGTGCGCCGCTACCGCGAGGAATTCTTCCGGGGCAATGGCGTGCCCTTCCTCATCGTCCTCAAGCAGACGGGCGAGATCGTCGGCGGCATTTCCTTGGGGAACATCCGCCGGGGCGTCGCCCAGAGCGGCCAGATCGGCTACTGGATGGGCGAGCCGTTCGCGGGACGCGGGCTGATGGCGGAGGCGGTGCGGCTGGTGGTCGGCCACTGCTTCGGCCCGCTGCGGCTGCACCGAATCGAGGCCGCCTGCATCCCCGGCAACGAGCGCTCCGTGCGCGTGCTTGAAAAAGCCGGATTTACCCGCGAAGGCCTCTTGCGGTCCTACCTCAAGATCAACGGCATGTGGCAGGACCACTACCTTTACTCGCTGTTGGCCGAAGAGTATCACGTGCAGGAATATCGGGATCAGGCGGTTGGAAGTTGAATCGAGACACCGGCAACCGCCAAAGGCCCTGCTGACGGCCCTTGCCGCTCTCCTCTTGGCCGTCGTCGCTTTCGTCTTCCCGGCGATGGCGATCGAGCCAATCAAGATATCGCGCGACGACGTCGCACTCGACCTCTCGGGCGCGCTCGACTTCCATCCGAACCAGGGCGCGAACTTCCAGATCTCCACCGCTCCGGGCATCGACGGCATCGTGCGGCGCATCGAGGTGGAGGCGAAGGACCAGAAATCGAGCGGCGACTGGGCGGTCTTCGCCCTTGCCAACACCACCGACCAGCAGCTCGACAGGTTGATCGTGGCGCCGCACTACCGGCTGGTCGGTTCCGGCATCATCTGGCCGGACCTCGGCTCCAGCCGCATCGCGGCGATCACGCCGAGCGAGGGTTTTGCACTCGACCGCCAGCCGAGCCCGGACGCCGACGTCTTCCTGCTCACACTCAATCCGGGTTCCGTGGTGACGTTCATCGCCGATCTCGGCTCGCCGGAGGTCCCGCAGGTCTACCTCTGGGAGCCGGAAGCCTACAAGGACACCGTCAATTCCTACACGCTCTACCGCGGCATCGTCATCGGGATCGCCGGACTGCTTGCGCTCTTCCTGACGATCCTGTTTGTGGTGAAGGGCACCTCCATGTTTCCCGCCACCGCGGCACTCGCCTGGGCAGTGCTGGCCTATATCTGCGTCGACTTCGGCTTCCTGACCAAGGTGATCGAGATAGCGCCCGGCAACGAGCAGATCTGGCGGGCGGGAACGGAGGTGGCGCTCGCCGGCACCTTCGTGGTGTTCCTGTTCGCCTACCTCAACCTCAACCGCTGGCACGGCCATTTCAGCTACGGGGCGGTCGCCTGGATCCTCGGCCTGATGATGATCGCCGGCGTCGCCGTGATCGATCCCTCGATCGCGGCCGGCATCGCGCGCATCTCCTTCGCCACCACGGCCGTCGTCGGCATCTTCCTCATCGTCCTCCTCGGCTTCCGCGGCTACGACCGGGCCATCATGCTCGTGCCGAGCTGGCTGATGGTGCTCGTCTGGCTGGTCGGCGCGTGGATGGCGATCACGGGGCTGCTCGACAACGACATCGTGCAGCCGGCGCTCGGCGGCGGGCTGATCCTCATCATCCTCCTGATCGGCTTCACGGTCATGCAGCACGCGTTTTCGGGCGGGGCGCTGCACCAGGGCCTGTTCAGCGACATGGAGCGCCAGGCGCTTGCGATCACCGGGTCCGGCGACATCGTGTTCGACTGGGACGTGCTGCGGGACCGCGTGGTCACGCGGCCCGACATCGGCGAGCCCCTCGGCCTCGCGCTCAACAGCCTGCACGGCCCGGCGCGGAACTGGCTGCCGGCGCTTCACCCGGACGATCGGGACACGTTCCGAACGACTCTCGACATGGTGCTGGAGCACCGGCGCGGCCGCGTCTCGCTGAGCTTCCGCCTGCGCGGCGCCGACGGCTACTATCACTGGTACCATCTGCGCGCGCGGCCGGTGATCGGCTCGGACGGCGAGATCATCCGCTGCGTGGGCACACTCTTCGACGTGACGGAACAGAAGAAGGCGGAGGAGCGGCTTCTCCACGACGCCGTCCACGACAATCTGACCGGACTGCCGAACCGCGAACTCTTCATGAACCGGCTGGAGACCGTCATCTCCATCGCGCGGACCGAGGAAACCGTCAGGCCGACGGTCTTCATCATCGACATCGATCGCTTCAAGCAGGTCAACGAAGGGCTCGGCATGTCGGCGGGCGACACGATGCTCCTGACGATCGCGCGCCGGCTGCACAGGCTCCTGAAGCCGAACGACTCGCTGTCGCGGCTTTCCGGCGATCAGTTCGGCCTGATCCTGCTGTCGGAGCTCAATCCTGCCCGGGTCGCGGCCTTCGCGGACGCCGTCAAGCAGGCGATCCGCGCGCCGATCAACTTCGCCAAGCGCGACATCGTGCTCACAGCCTCGCTCGGCCTCATCTCGTGGACGTCGCCGCAGACGACGGCCGAGGACATGATGAAGGACGCGGAACTGGCCATGCACCAGGCCAAGCGCTTCGGCGGCGACCGCATCGAACCCTTCCGGCCGGCGTTCCGCGCCTACGGGACCGACCGGCTGCAGCTCGAATCCGACCTGCGGCGGGCGCTGGAACGTGGCGAGTTCCGCC
>CATMOC010000334.1 GCA_950071955.1 uncultured Mesorhizobium sp.
CCTCGGTTGGCCTCAACGCTTTGATCTACAGATTATTACGAGATACCTCGGCAAGATCTGCATGTCTTCAGAACCTCGCGCTCTGGGGGACTGCAACTACGATATCATCGAGCGATGTCCACACTATTTCTGAGAATCGACCGGATCGATGATGCGGGAATGATCTTGGGAACTTCCACGCTCATGCCCCAAACGAAATTGCTCCAGTCCCAGGATCTTCTTGCCGCCTCTTAAAGAAGCCCAATATAAGGCCGCGCTGCCGATTCCGCCGCCTGCTCCCATCACCAGCACGTTCTCACCGGGCTGTAGATGGCCACGCCGGGCCAGCGCTGGCTGGTGGCGTTGTCGGGCGGCAAGGATTCCTATGGACTTCTCGCGCTGCTTCTCGATCTGAAGTGGCGTGGGATGCTGCCAGTCGAGTTGCTGGCCTGCAATCTCGACCAGGGCCAGCCCAACTTCCCGAAGCACGTGCTGCCAGACTATCTCGCCGCGATCGGCGTACCGCACCGGATCGAGTACCGGGACACCTATTCGGTGGTCACCGACAAGCTGCCGCATGGCAGCACCTATTGCTCGCTCTGCTCGCGGCTGCGCCGCGGGCACCTCTACCGGATCGCCCGGGAGGAGGGATGTTCGGCCCTGGTGCTCGGGCACCATCGCGACGACATCCTGGAGACGTTCTTCATGAACCTCTTCCATGGAGGACGCATGGCGGCCATGCCGCCGAAGCTCATGAACGACGACGGCGACGTGATGGTGCTCAGGCCGTTGGCGTATTGCGACGAAAAGGATCTCGCGCGTTTCGCTGACGCCATGCGCTTCCCGATCATCCCCTGTGATCTCTGCGGCAGCCAGGAAGGTTTGCAGCGCAATGCCATGAAGGCGATGCTGGACGACATCGAGGCCCGGATGCCCGGTCGGCGCGACACGATGATCCGCGCGCTGGCGAACGTGCGACCAAGCCATCTGCTCGACCGCAAGCTCTACGATTTCGCGGGCCTCGCCACCCGGCCCGACGAAACGCCCTGAAGCTTCGTTCTATACGAAAGTTTCTCACCGTAGTGCCCCTCATCCGGCCCTTCGGGCCACCTTCTCCCCGTGAACGGGGAGAAGGGACTCCCGCGATGCTGGCGCCCGACCTATGAACTTCGCGATTGGCGAAGGCCTCGATGAAGCCGTCCCTTCTCCCCGTTCACGGGGAGAAGGTGCCCCGAAGGGGCGGATGAGGGGCCGCGCCGATGGACGAAAAGGACCGCTCGCATCGGGTCTGGTCTCCGCCCATGTCCTTGTACCGGAAACGGTTTCCCACGTTCCGCAGACGCGCCTAGACCGGCGGATTGTGCGGCTCGAAGAGCCTGCCCTTTTCCGCCACCAGGGTCATGACGAGTGCGACCAGCGAAGCGAAGAAGTATCCGCCGGCGAGCGGCACGACCGTGCCGTCGAACCCCTGACCGATCGCCGCTCCGATGACGCCTCCGCCGACAGTCTGGAGGAAGCCCTGCACGGAGGAGGCCGTGCCGGCGACATGGCCGAGCGGCTCCATCGCGAGCGCGTTGAAATTTGACCCGATCCAGCTGAACTGCATCATCGCGATCGAAAACAGCGCCAGGAACAGCCAGAACGGAACCGGGCCCAGCAGGGACAGCACGAAGGCGATCGTGTTGACCGCGACGAAGCCGATCAGCGCGCCGTGCGCCAGCCGCCGCATGCCGATCCTGCCGACGAGGCGCGAGTTGAGGAAGGACGACACGGCCATCATGCCGGCCACGGCGGCGAAGTAGACCGGAAACATCTCGCCCGTCTCGTAGATGCCGATATAGACCTGCTGCGCTGAATTGATGAAGCCGAACAGCGCGCCGAACACCGCCGTCATGGCGACCGTGTAACAGATCGCCACCCGATCGGTAAGCACCATGCGGAAACTCTGGGCAACGCTCGCCAGAGTGAACGGGCGCCGGTTCTCCTCGCGCAAAGTCTCCGGCAGCCGCAACCATGCCCACAGCGTGAAAGCGCCCGAAACCACGCCGATGAAGACGAAGATCATGTGCCATTCCGAGAACAGCATGATGACCTGGCCTATGCCCGGAGCGACGATCGGTATGATCATGAAGACCATGAATACGAGCGACATGACCTCGGCCATGGCACGTCCGCCATAGACGTCGCGCACGATCGAGATTGCAATGACCCGGGTCGCCGCCGCTCCGAGCCCCTGGATGAAGCGCAGGAGCAGGAGCGCCGTGAAGTTCGGCGCGAAGGCGCAGGCGAAGGCGGCGGCGACGTACACGCCAACACCGACGAGCAGCGGTCCTCGCCGGCCGAAGCGGTCCGAGATCGGGCCGAAGAAAAGCTGCATCAGCCCGAATCCGACGACATAGGCTGTGACGACGTATTGCCTGGCATTCTCGTCGTCGACCATCAGGCTGGCGCCGATCTGCTGCAAAGCGACCAGCATCACGTCGATGGCCAGCGCGTTGAGCGCCATCATGGCGGCGGCGAGCGCGATGAACTCCCAGCGCGGGATCGTCAGCAAGGACGCAGCCTTTGCTGGAGCGGGAACCTTCTGGTCCATGGCTAACCACCGGAAAATTGATGACGAAAAAGAAAACGCGCCGACCGGCGGCGCATTTTCATCCAGACGTTACCGGACGTGGTCCGGTAGCTATGCCTTGTTGGAGATCAGGCAGCGCCCTTGACGCTTATGCCCTTCTCGTCGAGGAAGCTCTGCAGTTCCCCGGCCTGGAACATCTCTCGGATGATGTCGCAGCCGCCGACGAACTCGCCCTTCACGTAGAGTTGTGGGATGGTCGGCCAGTTCGAGTATTCCTTGATGCCCTGGCGCAGTTCGTCGGACGTCAGGATGTTCACGCCCTTGTAGTCCACGCCGACGTAATCGAGGATCTGCACGACCTGGCCGGAAAACCCGCACTGCGGAAAGCCCGGGGTGCCCTTCATGAAAAGAACGACGTCGTTGCTCTTCACTTCGTTGTCGATGAACTGGTTGATCGCGCTCATTGCTTGTTCCTCGCTCGTCCGGTTCAAGGCCGGAGACTGGAATGGGGGGTGAACCTATAGATAGAAGATAGACGGCGGATTGTCGAGTTCGGCTGCCCGATTGCTGCCATTCCGCGACTGCATGGCGGTCCGTCGCGCTCAGTCCGGCGCGCTGGTCTGCAGCGCCAGCGCATGCAGCACGCCGCCCATGTTTCCCTTGAGCGCCTCGTAGACCATCTGGTGCTGCTGGACGCGGCTCTTGCCGCGAAAGCTCTCGGCCACGACTTCCGCCGCGTAGTGATCGCCGTCGCCTGCAAGGTCGCGGATCGTCACCTTCGCATCCGGGATCGTGTCCTTGATCATCCGTTCGATGTCGTGCGCATTCATGGGCATGGCGAAAACCTCGATCAGTTGCCGTCCATGAACCGGGGGAACCACGATTCGTGGACGGCCTTCAATTCTTCGACCGGTATCGCACGCGCCTCGCCGAGCTTCAAGGAAGTCCCTCCCGTGGACCCGATCCACGGCGCGAAGATGCCGAGCCGTTCCTGCTCTGCCCGCAGATCGTCCCATTCGTCGCCGTGGGGGTAGATGCCGAGGGTGAGCAGATAGCGTCCCTGATCCTCGCCGAAGAAGACGGAAACCGGGTCAGCGTCGAGCAATCCGGGAATGGTCGCACCGATGCCCGACGCCATCGCCATTTCCGCCAGCGCGACCGCGAGACCGCCGTCCGAAAGATCGTGCGCGGCGGTCACGATGCCGCGTTCGATGAGCGAGCGGACGTGGTCGCCGACCTTCTTCTCATGCGCGAGGTCCACCGGGGGCGGTGGGCCGTCGGCGCGGCCGTGGACGTCGCGCAGGTAGACGGACTGCCCGAGATGCGTTCCCCAGGAGGCAGGCGCGCCGGCGAGAACGATCATCTGTCCCGGGGCGGCGAACCCGATGCGGGCCATCTTCGACCAGTCCGGGAGCAGCCCGACGCCCGCGATTGTCGGCGTCGGCGGAATGCCCGTGCCGCTGGTCTCGTTATAGAGCGAGACGTTGCCCGACACGATCGGGAATTCCAGCGCGCGGCAGGCATCGCCTATGCCGGCGACCGCGCGCACCAGCTGGCCCATGATTTCCGGCCGTTCGGGATTGCCGAAATTCAGATTGTCGGTCGCGGCCAGAGGCAGTGCCCCGGTGGCGGTCAGGTTGCGCCAGCATTCGGCGACCGCCTGCTTGCCGCCCTCGTAGGGATCGGCCTCGCAGTAGCGGGGGGTCACGTCGGAAGCGAAGGCGAGCGCCTTCGTCGGGTGTCCGTCGACGCGGACCACGCCGGCGTCGCCCCCGGGCAGCTGCAGCGAATTGCCCTGGATCAGCGTGTCGTACTGTTCCCACACCCAGCGGCGGCTCGACAGATCCGGCGAGCCCAGCAGCTTCAGGAGGGAATCGGCAACGTCCGCCTGAGGAATGTCGCCGGCCGCAAGCGGGGCAGGGGCCTTCGGCTCGGCCCACGGGCGGTCGTATTCAGGCGCCTCGTCGCCGAGTTCCTTGATCGGCAGGTCGGCGACCTCATCGCCCTGGTGGTGGATACGGAAGCGCAGGTCGTCCGTCGTGCGTCCCACGACCGCGAAGTCCAGCCCCCACTTGCGGAAGATCGCCTTTGCTTCCTCCTCCTTCTCGGGGCGCAGCACCATGAGCATGCGCTCCTGGCTCTCAGACAGCATCATCTCGTAGGCGGACATGCGCTCCTCGCGCACCGGCACCTTGTCGAGTTCGAGCCGGATGCCGAGGTCGCCCTTGGCGCCCATCTCCACGGCCGAGCAGGTCAGGCCCGCGGCGCCCATGTCCTGGATGGCGATGACGGCGCCCGAGGCCATCAGTTCGAGGCAGGCCTCGAGCAGGCATTTTTCCGTAAACGGATCGCCGACCTGTACGGTCGGCCGTTTCTCCTCGATGCTGTCGTCGAATTCCGCCGAGGCCATCGTGGCGCCGCCGACGCCGTCCCGCCCCGTCTTGGCGCCGGGATAGACGACCGGGAGCCCCCCGCCTTCGGCCTTCGAATAGAAGA
>CATMOC010000335.1 GCA_950071955.1 uncultured Mesorhizobium sp.
CCGCCTCAACGCGGGCGCCCCGGACTCAACGCGACGCCATCCGCCGCGCGATCCGGGGAAAATCCGCCGGCTTGATGCCGATGTCCGCACGCTCGGCATTGCTCATGCCGTTGAGCAGGACCATGGCACTGCGATAGCGCTGCTCTTCGTTCGGGCGAGGACGGGTGAAAAGTTCGGTAAGGAAACCCATGGAATAAACTCCTGATCGGCTCCTCCCGGCTGTCTCCATAATGGTGATTCGTGACGTTTTTGTGCACTGCAGCATAACGCATGGCTGCCATGCATTCTCCCTGTCTCTTCCATCCAGGCCGACCCGTTCGGTGTCGATGTCTCGAATGCGACCGGATATTCCGCCGGAAAATTAAGTGATTTCAAATAGAGTACGGAGCAGTTTTCATCCACCCGCGTTGTAGGCGCGGAGGATCGGTGATGACCGCATTTACGACGAGTGAATTCACATCATTGCTCGACGAGCTCCTCGACAAATCGGAGCGCGAGAAGGACGGCTCCGGCCGCCCGTCGGTTCCGTTCGGCTACGTTGCTCCGAAGGACGCCGTTGAGGAACTCTGGGCGAGCATGCCGAGCGATTTCGTTACCAGCGTCTATCGCGATACCGGGGATCGCGAGACGGTGCGGGAAACGCCGGGCATGGAGACGCCCGAGGCTCCCGAGCCGCCGCTGCCCTCCATCGAACCCGACGCGATCGCCGCCGAACTGCGCATGGCGAACGCGCGCTGGCCGCGCGATTTCGATCGCATCCGGCGCGAATTCGCGATGGCCAACCATCCCGACCGCGCCGAGCCGCGGCTGCGCGACCGTGCGGTGATCCGCATGCAGATCGCCAACATGCTGATCGATCAGGAAAAACGACGCCTCGCTGGCCGGCGCTGAACGGAAAAAGCCTCTACTTGTCAGGTGGGTCGAGCCGCGCGCTGCCGTGAATGGCGGGCGACGGTACGCTGCGCCATTGTACGTTTGAGCTCCGCGCCGGGTTGGCTATAAGGGGTCTCCCGCCGCATCCGATGCGCCAGTCCACGTCCTGACGGAGTTCCAACATTGCACAAGCGCCCACTCGGCCGCACCGGCCTTTCCGTGTCCGCGATCTGTCTGGGAAGCATGACCTGGGGCGAGCAGAACAGCGAGGCCGAGGCGCACGCCCAGATCTCCATGGCTCTCGACCGCGGCGTCAACTTCATCGACACCGCCGAACTCTATCCCATCCCGCCAAAGCCTGAGACCCAGGGCCGCACTGAATCCATCATCGGGAACTGGTTCGCGAGGAACGGCGGCCGCGAGCGCGTCGTGCTCGCCTCGAAGGTGGTGGGCCGCACCGACAACGAGTGGTTCCGCGGCGGCCGACCCTCCAAGCTGGTGCGTGCCGACATCTTCGATGCGATCGAGAAATCGCTGGCCAAGCTCCAGACCGATTATCTCGACCTCTACCAGATCCACTTCCCCGACCGGCCGGTCCCCTGGGGCGCCAATCCGACCCGTGTCGACAACGATTCGGAGACCATTCTTGAAGACGAGACTCCGATCGCCGAAACGCTCGCCGTCTTCGATGAACTGGTGAAGCAGGGCAAGATCAGGCACTTCGGCCTGTCCAACGAGAGCTCCTGGGGCGTCATGCGGTATCTCGCCGAGAGCGACAAAGGCGTGGGCCCCCGTCCCGCATCGCTTCAGAACGCCTACAGCCTCGTCAACCGCACCTTCGAGGTGAACCTCGCCGAAGTCTGCCGGCGCGAGACCGTAAGCCTGCTCGCCTACTCACCGCTGGCGCAGGGCTATCTCTCGGGCAAGTATGATAACGGCGCGTTGCCGAAGGGCTCGCGCAAGCAGCTGTTCAACCGCCTGCAGCGCTACGAGAAACCCTACGCTCTCGACGCGCACCGCGCCTACAGTGACCTCGCGCGCTCCTTCGGCATGGAGCCGGCGCTGTTCGCCAACGCCTTCGTCACCCAGCGTCCCTTCATGACCTCCAACATCGTGGGCGCCACAACCCTCGACCAGCTCGCGCTTGCGCTTGACTCGGCGGACGTAAAGTGGACGGAGGAAATGCAGAAGGCCGTGGACGACATCCACCAGCGGGTCGGAAATCCCTGCCCCTGAGCCCGGCGGCCCGAGGGAGGACGCAGCGTTGAACCAGACCATGCCCGTGCCCGGCAAGGGCCGATTCCCGCCGCCGGACGACATTTGCCGCCTGGGCGCGGCCGATCTGGCCGGCGCGATCAGCAACCGCACGTACTCGGCCGCCGACGTCATGAAGGCGGTGCTCGCCCGCATCGATGAGGTCAATTCGCACGTGAACGCGATCGTCTCGCTGCGCGACCGCGAGGAACTCCTTCGCGAGGCGGGCGATGCCGACCTGGCCTTGGTAAAAGGCGGATCGGCCGGCCCGCTCTTCGGGGTGCCCATGGCGATCAAGGACCTGGCGCAGACGAAGGGCCTGCGCACCACCTTCGGCTCGCCGATCTTTTCCAACAACGTGCCGGACGTGGACGATTTCTTCGTCGAGCGCCTTCGCGCGGCCGGGGCGATCATCATCGGCAAGACCAACGTCCCCGAGTTCGGTCTCGGCTCCAACACCTACAATCCGGTGTACGGCCCGACGCTGAATGCGTTCGACCATGGCCTGACGGCGGGCGGGTCGAGCGGTGGCGCGGCGGTTGCGCTGGCGCTCCACATGCTGCCGGTGGCGGACGGGAGCGACATGGGCGGCTCCCTGCGCAACCCCGCCGCCTACAACGGCGTCTACGGTTTCCGCCCGTCGCAGGGCAGGGTGGCCGCCGGCCCGCAGCCGGAGGCCTTCGTCACCCAGATGGGCGTCGAAGGGCCGATGGGTCGCAGCGTCCGCGACATGGCGCTGCTGCTGTCGGTGCAGAGCGGCTACGACGTCCGCTCGCCGTTGTCCCTCGAGAACCACATCGATTTCGCAACCGCCTTGCGACCGGAAGCGAAGGGAGTTCGCGTCGCCTGGCTCGGCGACCTCGGCGGGCACCTTGCCATGGAGCCCGGAATCCTCGACCTCTGCGCCGCCGGCCTGAACAAGCTGGACGACGCCGGGGCCGTGATCCAGCCGTTCGTGCCGGCCTTCGATTTTGAATCGCTCTGGCAGGCCTTCGTGACCTTGCGCCACTTCACCTCCGGTAGCGCGCTGAAGGTCCACTACGACGATCCCGAACGGCGCTACATGCTGAAGCCGGAAGCGATCTTTGAAGTCGAAGGCGGCCTCGAATTGCTGGCGGCGAAAACTCATGCCGCCTCGGCTGTGCGCACGGCCTGGTTCCGGCATGCCGTCGGCCTGTTCGACCGCTTCGATTTCCTCGTGGTGCCGACCGCGCAGGTCTTCCCGTTCCCGATCGACCGGCACTGGCCGGACGAAATCGCCGGCCGGAAGATGGACAGCTACCACCGCTGGATGGAGGTCTGCGCGCTCGCCACCATGGCCGGCTGTCCCGCGGTCAACGTGCCGGTGGGCTTCGACGCCGGCGGCCGTCCGATGGGCATGCAGGTGATCGGCCGCCCGCGCGGCGACCAGGCCGTCCTGAATCTCGCCGCCGCCTACGAGGAGGTCACGCCTTATGGCGTCCGTTAGCCGGCGCATCTGTTACGAGAGCGGACACCGGGCTCACGCATCCGACGGGACCGAGGCCGAATCGCACGTGTCTATGCAGACGCTCGGCGCCCCGCCTCACGCGCCGATCGGCACCTTCAGCACCTGGCCGACGAAGATCTGGTTCGGATCGCTGATCAACTGCGGATTGGCGCGCGCGATACGCAGGAACTGGCCGGCGTCGCCGTAATTGTCCCGCGCGATCTTCGACAGCGTGTCGCCGGCCTTCACCACATGGATGCGGTAACCGATGTAGCCCGGCACGATGCGCGGCCCGTAGATCACAGGCACGATCACCTTGTTGATCTCCGACCCATCCTGCGCGCTCTCCTCGAACACTTCAACGAACAGCCGGTCGAGCTGGAAGGCGGCATTCCCGATCGCCGCCTGCACCTGGAACTGGCCGTGCTCGCCCGTGCCGCCGCCGACATTGAAGAACCCGGTCCGCTCGTCGTGCCCCTCGTGCACACGCCAGTTGAGCGTAGCCTCGAAACCCTGTCCGATCCCGGCGATGAGCACCGGATCCCCGACGAGATCGAACGGCTGGGGCTGCTGGATGATGTTGGTCATGGCGCAAATCTCCGCTCCGACTCGATAGGTGCCGCCAAAGGGCACGCAGTCAGGAAAAGCCGAAGAAGGCTCCGGCGTCTGTGTTGCGGCTCACAGACGCGGCGAGAAACACCGGATTTCGCCCGTCTCGGTCGGGTGATCGCCAGAATCCGCGTATGATCCCCTACTGCAGCGGGACCTCGTAGACCTTCCCCCAATAAGGCGCGTTGGACGTATCGTCGACCGACATGACGAAGATCGCCTTCCCGTCAGGCGCGAAGGCGAGGTTCGGCGCCGTCGGGGAGGGGACGTCGATGGCCTTCACGAAGGCACCTTCGGCATCCACCACGACAATGCGGCCGCTCGAATACTGGCCGATCCAGAAATTGCCGTCTGGCCCGATCTTGATGCCGTCCGGGTAGGCGCTTGCTCCCGACGCCTCGTCGACCGCGCCGACGCGCACGAAGAGGCGGCGGTCCGACAGGGAGCCGTCTTCGCCGACCGCGAAGGAGATGACACGGCCGGCCTCCGATTCGTTGACGTAAAGACGGTTGCCGTCCGGCGACATGGCGATGCCATTGGCATAGTGGAGATCGTCGGCCGCCATGCGGATCGTCCCGTCGGCGGACAGGTGGTAGATTTTTCCCACGATCGGCGCCGATTCCCAGGGTCCCGAAGCGGTGAACCAGGCTCCGTCCTTGCCGTCCGATGTTAGATCGTTCGGTCCGAGGAGCGCATTCCCGGCATCGTCCTTGTCATAGGTGGCGACCGTCTTGCCGTCGCGCGAAACGCGGGCGATGGTGCCGTTGTCGTAGCACGTCACGACCAGATCGCCGTCGCCGAGCGGCAGCACCGCGGAA
>CATMOC010000336.1 GCA_950071955.1 uncultured Mesorhizobium sp.
CCAGTTCACCTGTGCATCGCTGTCGATGTCGGGCGAATCGAGTACCAGCAGGTTGTCGGGCAGAGACGGGCAGGTCCGCCAGAACAGCTGGTGTTCGGGGACATCTTCGAGCGTCTGTTCGGGCTCTGACCAGGGGATGATGGTGAACCCGTCGAACATCGTCCTGAGCCGATCGGTGTCGAAGCCCTCGGGGACCAGGCACAGAGGGTGCCGGGTTCCCGAGGCCAGTGGGCTGGTCGCGCTGACCGCCTCGCCGGCGACGTGGTTGAACACCACGCTCTTGCCCGTGTTGGTGCCTCCGACCACCGCGACGATCAGCGGCGTGTCGGTGTCGAGTTGCGGCAGCAGCTTGCGGACGAGCAGTTCGTGCCACTCATCGCCGACGGGGGGTGGCAGTCCGAGGCCTTCGAGTTGTTCGCCGAGCGCTTCGATGTGGTTTCGCAATTGCTCGAGCGAGTCGGCGCAATCGGCCAGCGAATTGGGCATTCGGGTTGGCCCGGGGCAGGGCGGGGCGGGGCATGGGACGGGACGCCGTGATTATAACAGAGTGCCAGCGGACCCAGTCAGGAGATAGCCGAGCGGCCACTTGCCGGGTCGGCTCGGCATCCTCTACAGTGCCCACCGGATCGGGCGATTAGCTCAGTTGGCTAGAGCGCCACGTTTACACCGTGGATGTCGGCGGTTCGAGCCCGTCATCGCCCACCACCCGCCGCCCGCCGTGGCGGGCCGCCGCCTCAAGATAAAGTACGTCACGCAGGTCAAGGCGCGGCCGCCAGGTTTCGTGATCTCCTGTTCGCGCCCCGACGCGATGCCGCAGTCCTACATCCGCTATTTGGTTAACGGGTTGCGCGAGAGTTTCGATATCCCGGGCGTACCGATCCGCATTATGCTGCGCGCTCCCGACAATCCGTATGCCGGCAAGGCGAAATCGCGCCGGTAGAGGTGCCGCAGGCCTCTCCGGCGGCCATATTGATGCCGTTAACTCTCCCTCAAGGTTAATTCCGCATTGTCACTCCCCAGTGGTGTCGAGTGGCGTCCTGGAGAGTGCTGGTGAAACGAAAACTGGTGTCGCGGCAGTCTGCCGCCACGACCCACAAGTCCCCCTGCGTGTCCATCCTTCTCGTCGGCTTCGGTCTCTGGATCGGCTTCCCGACGACGGCAGCCCAGCAGGATATGGCGAGCTATGTGGCGGGCATCGAGGCGCCCAAGGAGCGCTGGGGCGCCGTGATCGAGAAGGCGGTCGCCGGATCGGTTCACTCGGCCGAGATGCGTTTTGTCGACGGCGACGTCACCGGTTCGATCTCCGGATCCGGCATCAGAACCGAAGAGATGGGCGCAGTCGCCTTCACCGGCAAGAACGGCTCCACCAGCGACATTCCGGACGAGGAGCGCATCAATCGCGGCGAGAAGAAGGACCGCATCGTCGATGTCACGCCCGTAGCGCCGCCGAAAGACTTCAACGCCGGTTCGGTGTTCAAGCGCACGAGCCTGCTTCAGCCTCCCTCGCTCGGCCAGGAGATCGTGATGGCCTTCGACAAGCCGGCGATCGCCGGCAGGGAGATCGAGATCGCCGCCGCCTTCCATCAGCGCGTGGAAAAGAAGGTCGATCCCGGCGTTCCCGCGATGCTGGCGAGCCTCGTCACGAGCGAGCAGGCGGACGTTCTCGCCACCGCCTATGCGCCGCCGGAACCCGACTACGCCGAAGCCTCCCCCTTCGAGACGCTTCTCAAGGGCGAGACCGATCCCAATGCGGGCCGCTTCATACCTCCGCTCGCCAAGGGCGATCACGCATGGATGAGCCAGCCCCTGCCCCCCGCCGTCTTCTCGGACGGCGAGCAGAAATGCCTGACCGCAGGCGTCTATTTCGAGGCGCGCGGCGAGAACCTGAAGGGCCAGGCCGCCGTCGCCCAGGTGATTCTCAACCGTGTCCGCAACCCGACCTATCCGAACTCCATATGCGGCGTCGTCTACCAGAACGACAGCTGGCGCAACCGCTGCCAGTTCTCCTTCGCCTGCGACGGCATCCGCGACCGCGTCGCCAGCCCGGCGCACTGGAAGACCGCCAAGGAGATCGCCATGGCCGTCACGGCCGGGAAGATCTTCATCCCGGAGGTGGGCTCGTCGACGCACTACCACGCCACATACGTTCATCCGCGCTGGGCGAACGCCATGGAGAAGATGAAGAAGATCGGTCTCCACGTCTTCTATCGCACCCATGGCGGCGGCTGGAACTGACCCGGCCGCGGCGGCGCGGCGCGCGGATTCGTCCCCCTGCCGGCGAACTTGATTCACGGACGTAGTGTCGCAGTGACTTAAGTATCTGAAATAAAGACAAAAAATGCTTCTGTGACAGGTGCTTCCGCTGGCTTGACTGCCAGAAGCGCCCTCACTATGGTGCGCGCGACTTTGAAGCGGGCAATCCGTCCAGGATTGAACGGGCAGGAGGTTGGATCGCCATGTCGGAACGGCCAGGCGATACCGGCAACCGGACACCCGGGCAGGACAGGGACGCGGGCGGCCGCGAGGACGATCTCGACCGCAGGCGCAAGGAACTCGACGCTGCCATTCTGGCGCGCCGCCCTGCCGCAGGCGAGAAGGATCGCGCCGATGGGTCGAGTGGCATGGCCGGGATCGGCAACGCGCTGAAGCTTTCCAGCGAATTCATCGCGGGAATCGTCGTCGGTGCAGCGATCGGCTGGATAATCGACCGCTTGGCGGGCACGTCGCCTTTCGGGCTGGTCGTCTTCCTGTTGCTCGGTTTCGGCGCCGGGGTGTTGAATGCGCTACGGTCCGCGGGGCTGATTACGCAGGCGGGGATACGTTCGTCCGGAAAGGACGAGGGCGGTTCCGGTCGGAAATGAATGGCGCCGCGTGCGCTGTGATATTGATGTTGATGAAGGCGGGGTAACACGGTGGCAAACGATCCGATCCACCAGTTCCAGATCTCCAGATGGGTGCCGATCGAGATCGGCGGCCTCGATTTCTCCTTCACCAATTCGTCCGCCTTCATGGTGGCGACGGTCGTGGCGGCAGGCGGCTTCCTCTATCTGTCGACCGCGAGCCGCGGGCTGGTGCCGAGCCGCATGCAGTCGGTCGCCGAGATGTCCTACGAGTTTGTCGCCAACATGCTGAGGGACGCGGCCGGCTCGCAGGGGATGCGGTTCTTTCCGCTGGTATTCTCGCTGTTCATGTTCGTGCTTTTCGCCAACCTGTTCGGCATGTTCCCGTATTTCTTTACGGTGACGAGCCACATCATCGTTACCTTCGCGCTGGCGCTGCTGGTGATCGGGACCGTCATTGTCTACGGCTTCATGAAGCACGGTTTCGGCTTCCTGAAGCTGTTCGTGCCCGAAGGCGTGCCCGGGATACTGGTTCCGTTGGTCGTCGCGATCGAGGTCATCTCGTTCCTGTCGCGTCCGATCAGCCTTTCGGTGCGTCTCTTCGCCAACATGCTGGCCGGCCACATCACGCTCAAGGTGTTTGCGGGCTTCGTCACGTCGCTCGGCGCCATGGGCGCGATCGGCATCGGCGGCGCCATCCTGCCGCTCGCCATGACCGTGGCGCTCACCGGCCTCGAGTTCCTCGTCGCCTTCCTGCAGGCCTACGTCTTCGCGGTGCTGACCTGCATGTACCTCAACGACGCGCTCCATCCAGGGCACTGACGTTTCACCGGCGGATCATCCGCCGCAACACCACCAACCGACTTTTCAAGCTTCAAGAAGGAGAATTCTCATGGAAGTAGATGCAGCTCAGGCGATCGGCGCGGGTATCGCATGCCTTGGCATGGGTGGCGCGGGCATCGGCCTCGGCACCATTTTCGGCAACTACCTCGCCGGCGCCCTGCGCAACCCCTCGGCAGCCGACGGCCAGTTCGGCCGCCTGATCTTCGGCTTCGCCGTGACGGAAGCTCTCGGCATCTTCTCGCTCCTCGTCGCGCTGCTGCTGCTGTTCGCGTAAGAACCGGCCGCACGTCGCACGTTGCCGGCCGCGCATTCGCGGCCGGAAGGTTTTGACAGGAAGAGCGCATGTTTGTTGTACCGGCATATGCCCAGCAAGAAGTACCGGCAGGGCAGGACGCGGCACATGGCGAAGTGATCGAGGGGACCGAGACCGGTCACGGGGAAGGTTCCTTCCCTCCCTTCGAGCCTGCGTCGTATCCGTCGCAGATCCTGTGGCTGGCGATCATCTTCGGCCTCTTCTACCTGTTCCTCAAGCGCGTGGCACTGCCTCGCCTGGGCGGCATCCTGGAGGTGCGGCGCGACCGCATCGCGCAGGATCTCGACCAGGCCGCGCGGCTTAAGCAGGAGGCGGACGAAGCCATCGCGGCCTACGAGCAGGGGCTGGCGGACGCCCGCAAGAAGGCCAACCTGATCGGCCAAAAAGCCCGCGACGCCGCCAAGGCCGATGCGGATGCCGAACGCAGGAAAGTCGAGGCCGGCCTTGAGAAGAAGCTGGCGGAGGCCGAGGCGCGCATCGGGGAGATCAAGGCTTCGGCAATGCAGGACGTCGGCGCCATCGCGGAGGAGACCACCGCCGCGATCGTGCAGGCGCTCATCGGCGGCTCCGTCGGTAAGGCCGAAGTGGCCTCGGCCGTCCGGTCGTCGTCGAAATAGGAGGGCGGGATGGACGCAACATTCTGGGCAACGGTCGCCCTCGTCATCTTCCTCGGGATCATGATCTACGTGAAGGTCCCGGGCATGATCACGAAGTCGCTCGACGACCGCGCGGATCGTATCCGCGACGAACTGGAGCAGGCCCGCAGGCTGCGCGAGGAAGCGCAGGAACTCCTGGCGGAATACCAGCGCAAGCGCAAGGAAGCCGAGAAGGAAGCCGCGCGCGAGTTCATGGAGCGCTACGGGTGACCGGGCGCCGGCCGCGAACGAGTATCACACACCCACCCCGCCCCACGCGGGACGAATGGAACCGACATGACTGACACGAAAACGAAATGCGGCGTCGTCGCCGTCCTCGGCGCCCCCAATGCGGGCAAGAGCACGCTGGGCAACC
>CATMOC010000337.1 GCA_950071955.1 uncultured Mesorhizobium sp.
CGAAACCTGCGCCATCTTCCCGGTCGGCAATCTCGCCCCACGCTGATCGCAGCTTGTACCAATGCCGACACCGCCCCTTCTCCCCGCTTGCGGGGAGAAGTGCCCGACAGGGCGATGACGGGCCTGTCTCCGCTCCCCGGAACCGCGAATGAAGAAGGCGGGACCGAAACCCCGCCTCCCTCGAGCTCACCCGATGTTGCGCCGGTCAGCCGATTTTGCCGCCGCCCTGTTTCGTTACCATCACGACCGCAGGCCGCACCGGCATGGCGTCGTCGAAGTCGGGCCAGCGGGTGGCCGGCGCCTCGAAGGTCGCCTGGCCTGCGTCGCCCGGATGCTGGACGGCCAGGAACAGCGTCTCGCCGTCCGGCGTGAACAGCGGGCCGCACATTTCCGCCCCCACCGGCACGCGGAAGAACAGCTTCGATGTGCCGCGCGCCTCGCCCTCGGTGTCGATCGCCCAGAGCCCGTCGGTGCGGCCGGTGTCGGCCTGGTTGTTGCCGTCGGTCGAGACCCAGAGGCGACCCTCCGCGTCGATCGCGGCATTGTCGGGCATGCCGAACCAGCCGTTCTCGCTCGTCGCCGGCGAGAAGGTGGCGCCAACCTCGGCGACCTTCGGATCGCCGCACTTGAGCAGGATTTCCCAGCTCGACTTCGTCGCTGCGAAATCGCCGTCGGTCTCGGTGATCTCGATGATGTGGCCGAACGCGTTCTTCGCACGCGGGTTGGCGGCGTCCGCCTCCTCGCGCTTGGTGTTGTTGGTCAGCATCACGTAGACCTTGCCGGTGGAAGTGTTCGGCTGGACGTCCTCCGGCCGGTCCATCTTCGTGGCGCCGAGCGCATCGCCCGCCCGGCGTGCTTCGATGAGCACGGCCGCCTGGTCGGCAAAACCGTTCTCGGCCGTCAGCGGGCCTTCGCCGTGCACCAGCGGCATCCAGTCCAGGCTGCCATCCTCGTTGAAGCGCGCCACGTAGAGCGTGCCGTCGTCGAGGATGTCCATGTTCGCGGCCCGGTCGCCGGGATTGAAGGTGGCGTTGGAGACGAACTTGTAGACGTAGTCGAAGCGCTCGTCGTCGCCCGAATAGGAGACCACGCGGCCGTCGCCGTTGACGATGGTCTCGCAGCCCTCGTGCTTGAAGCGGCCGAGCGCCGTGCGCTTCTTCGGCATCGAGTTCGGGTCCCGCGGATCCACCTCGACGATCCAGCCGAAGCGGTTCGCCTCGTTCGGCTCCTTCGCGACGTCGAAGCGGTCATGGAACTTCGCCCACTGGTACCATCCCGCCGGAACGCCGACGCGCTTGTAATTCTCGGCCTCCGCATGATCGGCCGGGAGTTCGCCAGAGAAATAGCCGTGGAAATTCTCCTCCGCCATCAGGTAGGTGCCCCAGGGGGTCACACCGCCGGCGCAGTTGTTGAGCGTGCCGAGCACCTTCGTGCCGGACGGGTCGGCATTGGTCTTCACCCGGTCGTGGCCGGCGACCGGACCCGAGAGCTGCATCTCGGTCGACACCGTGATGCGGCGGTTCATGGTCCCGTCGGGGGCCGGTTGCCACTTGCCGTCGGCGTTGCGGCGAAGCTCGAGGATCGTGCCGCCATGCGCGGCCATCTCGATGTCGACCAGTTCCTTCGTGTAGTCGCCGAGCTCCACCTTGCCGTCGCGTACCGTGGCGAACCCCGGGAACATCAGCTCGGCGTTCGTGTACTCGTGGTTGACGAGCAGCAGTCCATGGCCGGGGCTGTCTTCGAGCGGCGCGAAACCGATATAGTCGTTGTTGTAGCCGAACTGCCGGGCCTGCGCGTCCGCGGTCTGGTTCATCGGGTCGAACGCGGGCGAATCGGCGAACACCTTGTCGCCCCAGCGGATCAGGATGTCGGCGTCATAGCCATCGGCCACGTGGTGCTGCGGGTCGACGCCGGCGGCGACCTCGTCGAAGGAGAAGCGGGATCCGGCCGCCGCCTGGGCCTTCGCCTCGCCCGCGGCGAGCAGCGCCATCGGGCTGACCGTCGCACCGATGGCAGCAACGGCAAGCGATCCGCCGAGGAAACCGCGGCGCGAATAGCGACGGTTGATGATGTCGCCCATCGTGGGGTTGCCGCTTGCGTTGCGGCCGACGTCTTCGGATTCCTCCCGGATCTCCGTTGGTGTGCGCATCTGACCCGGGTTCAATCGCTCGTTCATCCCTGCCTCCTGGGGTTGGTTGGACCGTAGGAGGCAAGGTTAAGCGGTTCGATGTTTCACCCGGATGACAGATGCCGGTGCGAGGGAATGCTCCGGCCTATTCCGCCGCGACCATCGCCGGCCGCGCCACAGGCGCCTCGCGGATCGGCCAGTGCACGATCGCGGCGAACAGGCCGAGCGCGACCCCCAGCCACCACACCGAATCGTACGATCCGTAGATGTCGTAGAGATAGCCCCCGAGCCACACGCCCAGGAACGAGCCGATCTGGTGCGACAGGAAGACGACGCCGCCCAGCATGCCCAGGTGACGCGTGCCGAACATGATCGCCACCAGGGCGTTGGTGGGCGGCACGGTGGAGAGCCACAGGAGCCCCATGATGATCGCGAAGGCGATGACGGTCGCCGGCGTCTGCGGCAGGATCAGGAATGCCGTCACCAGCACCGAGCGGCCGATGTAGATCCAGGCGAGGAAGATCGGCTTGGAGTAGCGCTGGCCGATGACGCCCGAGGCCAGGGAACCGATGATGTTGAAGAAGCCGATCAGCGCCAGCGCGATGACGGCGTAGCGTGCCTCGATGCCGATGTCGGCGACGTAGGCGGGGAAATGCGCGGTGATGAAGGCGACCTGGAAGCCGCACACGAAGAAGCCGGAAACCAGCAGCAGGTAGCTCCGGTGGCCGAGCGCCTCGCGCAGGGCCTCGGCGACCGACTGCCGCATGGCGGTCTGCGCCACCGAACCGCTCTCGGCATTGCCGCGCAGTGGAATGGCGAGCACCGGAATGGCCAGCATCATGAAGCTCATGAAGACCAGCGCGTCGAACCAGCCATAGGCGTCGATCAGGCCCTGGCTGAGCGGCGCGAAGATGAACATGCCGGCCGAGCCCGCCGCCGTTCCGATGCCGAACGCCATGCTGCGCCGTTCCGGCGCCACGTTGCGCGCGAAGGCCGCGAGTACGATGCCGAACGAGCCCGAGGCCACGCCAAGCCCCACGAGCACGCCCCCGCCGATGTGGAGGGCGGCCACGCTGTCGGCCGTCGCCATCAGGTACAGACCGGTGGAATACATGATGCCCGATAGCGCGAGGATGCGCCAGGTGCCGAACTTGTCGGCCAGCGCGCCGAACACCGGCGTGCCCAGGCCCCAGGCGAGGTTCTGGATCGCCATGGCGAGGCCGAAGGTGGTGCGGTCCCAGCCCTTCTCGGCAAGCATCGGAAGCTGGAAGAACCCCATCGCCGAGCGCGGCCCGAAGGTGATCGCGGCGATCAGGCAGCCGCAGATGATGATCAGCCAGGGTAGGGAGGGGGCGGTGCGCTGCTGGATGGCGGCCTGCGACATGTCTGATGCTCCTCGAAGGCGCGCAGACTAGGAGGACCGCGCGATGCTGAGAAGCGAATTCTTTGCGAGGGATCGTTCAAGCTTGTTGATCTATCGCGCCTTTCCGGGCGGCGCCGGCTCGAAGCCGTTGAGCAAAGCGGCGGGAGCTCTCGCTCCCGCCGCGCCGGCGCAGATCGGGGTACGGCGCCGGCGGTGACCGGCCTACTTGAGGATGGTCACGTCCTGCGCGGAGTGCATCCCGTCCTTCATCTGCCACGAGATGCGGACCCGCTCGCCGCTCTTCAGGGCCGGATTCTTGTAGCCGGGGGCGAGGTGGTAGATCACGCCGTCGTTGAGCGTCAGCGTCTCCGCCTTCTGATCGAAATTGCGGACGACGCCGGTCGTGTCCTGGGTCGCGGCAAGTGCGAACGGGGCGGCGGCGAGAAGGGTTGCAAGGGTGGTGGGGATGAGAAGGGCACGCATGGTGACACTCCTTTTCTCAGGTGTTGAGGGAGTGGGGACTCCCTGGGAAGCCGTCCGAAAGCGTCGCGTCGCGGCGTTGATCGTCGCCGGCGCTCCCCGGCTTCGAGACAAAGGCTAGCCCCGCGCTCTCCGGCTTCCGAGTTAAAAAAAGATAATCTCCGAACCGCGGAACCTGCCATGATTGCCGCAATCGAAACCGATTGGGGCCGAAGTGCGGCATGAACGGCCACCTCGAGGTCAGCGTGCCGAACCGCCAGCCTGACGAGCCGTCCCCCGCCCTTTGGATGGCACTTTCGAAGACGGGCTTTCCCCGATGTAATGCACGTCCCGCTGCGGGAAGGGGATCGAGATGCCATTCTCGTCGAAGGCGAGCTTGGCGGCCTTGGTGAAGTCGAGCTTGGTCGAAAACCAGTCCGGAGACTTCGTCCAGTAGCGGATCGACACGATCACCGCACTGTCGCCGAGGCTGGAGACGAAGCAGTGGATCGGCGGATCCTGAAGGATGCGCTCGTCCTTGCCGGCGAGGTCCGCGTAGATCGACAGCGCCAGCGCGATGTCGTCGCCGTAGCCGATGCCGATGGCGATCTCGTTCATGCGGACCGGATTGCGCGAATAGTTGGTCACCGGCGAGTTCCACAGTTCGCTGTTGGGCGCCAGAACGAACAGGCCGTCATAGGTCTTGAGTTCCGTGGCGAAGAGCCCGATTTCCTGGATCGTGCCGGCGACGCTGCCGGCATTGATGTATTCGCCGACGCGGAAGGGCCGCAGAACGAGCAGCATGATGCCGGCCGCGATGTTCTGCAGCGTGCCCTGCAAAGCCAGACCGATCGCCAGACCGACCGCGCCGAGTGCTGCAATGATGCTGGTGGTCTGCACGCCGAACTGGGCGAGAACCGTGACACCGACGAGCACCAGCGCGCCGTAGCGCACCACCTTGGCGAAGAACTTTCGCAGCGTCTCGTCGAAGCCCCTGAAGCGGCCGAGACCCCGGTAGGTCGAGCGCTCGAGGAAGCCCGACAGCATGTAGCC
>CATMOC010000338.1 GCA_950071955.1 uncultured Mesorhizobium sp.
CGAGGGGCGGAACTGACCGAGCGTCTGCCTTCGGTACTGGAAGTCATCTACCTCATCTTCAACGAGGGCTACGCCGCGACCGCGGGTGAGGATCTGATCCGGCCGCAACTGTGCTCGGAGGCGCAGCGGCTCGGGCGTATCCTCGCCGCCGCGCTGCCGCAGGAAGCCGAGGTTTCGGGGCTGCTGGCGCTTATGGAGATACAGGCGTCCCGGCTGGCCGCGCGCACAGCGCCCGACGGCACGATGCTCACCCTCCTGCAGCAGGACCGCGGGCGCTGGGACCGGCTCCTGATCCGCCGCGGCCTGGAAGCGCTTGACCGTGCCGAGCGGCTCGGCGGGGGACGGCAACCCTATACTCTGCAGGCCGCGCTTGCCGCCTGCCACGCGCGTGCGAAAAGCATCGAAGACACGGACTGGGCAAGGATCGCTTCGCTCTACGACATCCTGCGCGACGTGGTTCCGTCGCCGGTGGTCGAACTCAACCGGGCGGTCGCCCACAGCATGGCGTTCGGCCCCGAGGCAGGCCTCGCGCTGCTCGACGCGATTTCGCCGACCGGCGTGCTGCGCAACTATGCGCCGCTGCCCGCGGCGCGCGGCGATTTTCTCTATCGCGCGGGTCGTCTGGCCGAGGCACGCCCGGAATTCGAGCACGCCGCGGCGCTGACCCGCAACGAGCGGGAGAGGGATTTCCTGCTCGGCAGGGCGGCGGAATGCGGCGGCTGACGACTGACCGCGCTTGCTTCCAATATCCCGCTCAGCCCCTCAACTCCCGCCTGAGAATCTTTCCGACGTTGGTCTTCGGCAGTTCCGTTCTGAACTCGATCTGCTTCGGCCGTTTGTAGCCGGTCAGCTTGTCCTTGCACCAGGTTCGGATGTCGTCGGCGGTCAGCGCGGGGTCCTTCTTGACGATGAAGACCTTAGGCACCTCGCCCGAATGCTCGTCCGGCACGCCGACGGCCGCGACCTCCAGCACGCCGGGATGGCCGGCGATCACGTCCTCGATCTCGTTGGGATAGACGTTGAAGCCGGAGACCAGGATCATGTCCTTCTTGCGGTCGACGATCTTGACGAAACCGTCCTCGTCCATGAAGCCCATGTCGCCGGACTTGAAGAAGCCGTCCGGCGTCATGACCTTGGCGGTCTCGTCGGGACGGTTCCAGTAGCCGGCCATCACCTGCGGTCCGCGGATACAGATCTCGTCGACCTCGCCGGTCGGCAGGTCATTGCCGTCCTCGTCGCGGATGACGATCTCGGTCGAGGGGATCGGCAGGCCGATCGTGCCGGAGAATTCCTCCGCATCGAAGCGGTTGCCGGTGGCGACGGGCGAGGTCTCGGACAGGCCGTAGCCCTCGGCGATCACCAGCCCCGTCAGCTTCTTCCAACGATCCGCCACCGGACGCTGCACGGCCATGCCGCCACCGAAGGTCAGGACCATGGGCGAGAAATCGAGCTTCTGGAAATCCTCGTTGTTGAGCAAGGCGTTGAAGAGCGTGTTCAGGCCCGGGAAGATGTTGATCCTGTACTTCTGGAACTCCTTGACCAGCGCGGGAATGTCGCGGGGGTTGGGCACCAGGATGTTTTGCGCGCCCTGTTCCATGCCCATCAGCGCGTTCACGGTGAGCGCGTAGATATGGTAGAGCGGCAGGGCGCAGAGATAGACCGGCCGGTCCGGCCTCGGCTTCTTTGCATATGCCGCCTCGATCCACAGCGCGTTCTGGGCGACGTTGGCGAGAACGTTGCGATGCAGCAGCGTTGCCCCCTTCGAGACCCCCGTCGTCCCGCCAGTATATTGCAGGAAGGCGACGTCGTCGGGACCGACCGCGACGGCTTTCAGGCTCGCGGTGTAGCCGGCCTTCATCGCGTCGTTGAACCTGACATGGCCGGGCAGGGACCAGGCCGGCACCATCTTCTTGACGCGGCGGACGACGAGATTGACGATCAGCCCCTTGAGCCCGAGCATGTCGCCCATCGAGGCGACAATCACATGCTTGACCTTGGTGCGGGCGACAACCGCCTGGAGGACGGATGCGAAATTCTCGAGAATCACGATCGCTTCGGCGCCGGAATCGTTGAGCTGGTGCTCGAGTTCGCGGGCCGTATAGAGCGGATTGACGTTGACCACGGTATAGCCGGCGCGCAGCGTGCCCATCATCGCCACCGGATACTGCAGCACGTTCGGCATCATCAGCGCGACGCGGGCGCCCTTGGCGAGGCCCTTGGACTGAAGGAAGGCACCGAAGCCGGAGGAGGCCTTCTCGACCTCGGAATAGGTCAGCGACTTGTCCATGCACGTGAAGGCGGGGCGATCGGGATACTTCCGGCAGGACTGGACCAGAAGCTCGCCGATCGAATTCGCCGGGAGCCCGGCTATATCGGCGGGAATACCCTGCGGATAGCTTTTCAGCCAAGGGCGATGGACAACCTGAGCCGCCCCGTTGTTCGTGGCCATTCCTTGCCTCCCGAGCCGTTGCAGGCGACGGCGCCAGTCACGACCTGGCCCTTCGCCCATCCTCCACCGATCCACTGCCGGCGTAGCTGACCGTATCTAGGAGCAATGCCGAAGAGCGCGCAAGCGTTGCCCCAACGTAAGCGTATGCCTTTTCCCGCATGGCGCGCCGCCGCGTGCCGCTATTGGCCGAACCCTTCGTGGTTCGAGAGGAATTTCAGCTCTTCCGACGTGCTGTCGCGACCGAGAATGCGGTTGCGGTGGGGAAAGCGGCCGTAGGTCGCGATGATGTCGCGATGTTCGATCGCGTATTTCAGGCTGTTCTCGTTACCGAGATCATGGAACAGCTTCACGCAGAGTTCCTGGTCCGACAGGACCTCGGAGTGCATCAGCGGCATGTAGAGGAATTGCTTCTCGTCCGGCGTGAGATCAGAATCGTATCCCTGCGAGATGGCGCCCTGGGTGATCGCGATCGCGACGGGGTCTCCCAGGAACGCGTCGGGGGTCCCGCGGAAGACCTGGCGGGGAAACTGATCGAGAACGATGACCGCTGCAAGCGCCGTGCGGGGATCGCCGAGGTGATCGTCAGCCCGGCTCGACAGCAACGTCCGGCAGAGCGGGAGGAAGCGGGACCGAATCTCCGTGTCGAATTCCTTGCTGCCGGCGAACCAGTCGGCCGGCCCGTGTTCTACGAACCAGAATGTCAGGATTTCGTCAGGGGCCAATTCCATGGAGCGATCCGATCTCGTTCTTCGTCCGTTCGATCCAGTTAGGATAGGGAAGCCGGAATTGCAAAGCGGGCAGCACTTTGTGGCAAAGGATGGATGGCGGCCCGGGAACGCGCGTCCGTCCGGCGACCTTCCGTGGCGACAGCGCTTCGGGGAGTTTTCTTGGCGACCAAACGGTGCTTATATGCCGCCTTCCAAGGGCCGGGACACAACGGTTCCGGACGACAGAACTGGGAGTATCATTGATGAAAAGGTTTAGTTTCGCGGCCGCTCTGCTGGCCGCGACGGTGTTGAGCGGTGCCGCGAGCGCCAAGACGCTGGTCTACTGCTCCGAGGGATCGCCCGAGGGCTTCGATCCCGCGCTCTACACGGCCGGCACCACCTTCGACGCTTCTTCGCGCCCGGTCTACAACCGCCTCGTCGAATTCACCCCCGGCACGACACAAATCGAGCCCGGCCTGGCCGAAAGCTGGGAAGTCTCCGACGACGGGCTGGAGTACACCTTCAAGCTGCGCCCCGGGGTGAAGTTCCAGTCGACGGACTTCTTCACGCCGTCGCGGGACATGAACGCCGATGACGTCCTGTACTCTTTCGAACGTCAGTTGAAGGCCGACAATCCCTGGAACCAGTACGTCGCCGGCGCCGCATGGGAATACTTCAACGGAATGGGCATGCCCGACTTGATCAAGTCGATCGAGAAGGTCGACGACATGACGGTGAAGTTCACCTTGAACAAGCCGGAAGCGCCGTTCCTGGCCAATCTCGGCATGGACTTCGCCTCCATCATGTCGAAGGAATATGCCGACAAGCTGGAAGCCGACGGCAAGATGGATCAGCTGAACCAGATGCCCCTCGGCACCGGTCCCTTCGAGTTCGTGAACTACCAGCAGGACGCGGTGATCCGCTATCGCGCCAATGAGGATTACTGGAAGGGCAAGGAAGCGATCGACGATCTCGTCTTCGCCATCACGACCGACGCGGCGGTACGCCTGCAGAAGCTGCAAGCCGGCGAGTGCCACATCTTCCCGTATCCGAACGCGGCGGACGTCGAGTCCATGAAGTCCAACCCGGACCTGACCGTGATGGAGCAGGAAGGCTTGAACGTCGCCTACCTCGCCTACAACACCACCCAGGCGCCCTTCGACAAGACCGAGGTGCGCAAGGCGCTGAACATGGCGATCAACAAGCAGGCAATCGTCGACGCCGTGTTCCAGGGCGCGGCCACGCCGGCCAAGAACCCGATCCCGCCGACGATGTGGTCCTACAACGATGCCATCCAAGACGATCCGTACGATCCGGAAGCGGCCAAGAAGATGCTTGAGGAAGCCGGCGTCACGGACCTCAAGATGAAGGTATGGGCCATGCCGGTGGCGCGCCCGTACATGCTCAACGCGCGCCGCGCGGCCGAACTCATCCAGTCCGACCTGGCGGCGGTCGGCGTCGAAGCCGAGATCGTCTCCTACGAATGGGCGGAGTATCTCTCACGCTCGAAGGAAAAGGACCGCGACGGCGCCGTGATGCTCGGCTGGACCGGCGACAATGGCGATCCGGACAACTTCCTCCACACCCTGCTCGGCTGCGACGCGGTCGGCGGCAACAACCGCGCGCAGTGGTGCAACGAAGAGTTCGACGGCCTGGTGAACAAGGCGAAGACCACCACCGACAAGGACGAGCGCACGAAGCTCTACGAGCAAGCGCAGGAGGTCTTCAAGCGCGAGGCGCCGTGGGCAACGATCGACCACAGCCTGGTCGTGATGCCGATGCGCAAGGAAGTGCAGGGCTACGTCATGAGCCCTCTCGGCCAGCACAG
>CATMOC010000339.1 GCA_950071955.1 uncultured Mesorhizobium sp.
GATGCGGCTTCTCTCGGACGACCAGATCGAGGCGATCCACGAGGCTTCGCTGCACATCCTGGAGAACTTTGGCATCGAGTTGATGAGCCCGCGCGGGCTCGATCTCTTCGCTCGGGCAGGCGCCAAGGTCGACCGGACGAGTCAGACCGTGTGGCTCGATCGCGGTTTCGTAGCCGAGGCGCTGAAGACTACGCCGGAGTCCTTCGCGCTGACGCCGCGCAATGCGCAGAACCGGGTGGAGATCGGCGGCGACCGGATCAACTTCACGCTGGTCGCGGGGCCCCCGAACGTCCACGACATGGAGCGCGGCCGCCGTTCCGGAAACATGCGCGACTATGGCGATCTGGTGAGCCTGGCGCAGCACTTCGACTGCATCACCATGCTCGGCAACCAGGTCTGCGCGCCGGTCGAACTGCCGGCCAACAGCCGCCACCTCGACACCTATCGCGCCAACCTGACGCTGACGGACAAGAGTTTTCACGTCTCGGCGATCGGCCGGGGCAGGGCGCTCGACGGCGTCCGCATGATGGCCATCGCGCGCGGCTTCACGCTCGAGGAAATGGCGGCCGACCCTTCGCTCACCACCATCATCTCGGTCAACTCGCCGCGCCGCTTCGATGGCGAGATGGCCGAGGGCATGATGACGATGAGCGAGCACGGGCAGGCTGTCTGCGTCACGCCCTTCACGCTGATGGGCGCCATGAGCCCGGTGACGCTCGCCGGCGCGCTGGCGCAGCAGAACGCCGAGGCGCTGTTCGGCATCGTGCTGACGCAGCTCGCGCGGCCCGGCGCGCCGGTGATCTACGGCGCCTTCACCTCCAACGTCGACATGCGCTCGGGCGCGCCGGCCTTCGGCACGCCGGAGAACACGAAGGCCAACATCGCCTCGGGACAGCTCGCACGCCGCTACGCCTTGCCGTACCGGACCACGCCGGGTTCGGCCTCCAATGCCGCCGATGCTCAAGGGGCATGGGAGACGATGATGGCGCTGTGGGGCGCCGTGCTCGGGCACGGCAACCTCGTCTACCACGCCGCCGGCTGGCAGGAGGGTGGGCTCACGGCCTCGTTCGAGAAGTTCGTCATGGACGTCGAGATGATCCAGCACATGATCGCGTTCCTGACGCCCATCGCGGTGGACGAGGGGGAACTGGCGCTCGACGCGCTCGGCCGCGTACCGACGGGTGGCCACTTCTTCGGCGACCCGCACACGCTGGAGCGCTATTCGACCGCCTTCTACCAGCCGATCCTGTCCAACTGGCAGAATTTTGAAGCATGGCAGGAAGCAGGCGCCCTTGATGCCACCCAGCGTGCCACGGGGATCTGGAAGAAGGCGCTGACCGAATACCGGCAGCCGCCGATGGACCCGGCGGTGCGCGAGGAACTCGATGCGTATGTCGAGCGGCGGAAGGAAGAGATCGGGGCGGGAGAGCCGTAAGGCACGCGCGAATGGCGGCTATGGTGAGGAGCCGTCGGAAATCACGCGTGTCCGGCCGATCTCCTCAGCTCTTCCTCGGCTCGAACAACTCCACGGGATTCCCGGACGGGTCCTCGAGAATCACCTGTTGTCCGCCTTGCCCTTGAACGACCTCGCCTCGAAACGAAGCTCCCGCCGCCCGGCAATCGGCGACCATTCGATCAAGATCGTCCGTCTCGATCTGAAAACGGTTCCATCCCCCTGGCACCGGTTGGCCGCCCGCGGTGCCCGCCCCGCCGAAACCGGACTGGTTGATGAGCAGACGCAGACCGTCGCGTGAAAGCGCGGCAAAACCAGGCGCCGGGTTCATGTCGAGGTTGAAGCCGAGACGATCCCGATAAAACGCGATGCTCGCACCGACATCGGCGACGATGTATCGAACGACAACCATGCTTTCCTCCCGATGGACGTTGGCTTCCTCAACGGTACGAATCGACGTCCGCTTCTCACAGCACTCCTCACTCCGCGTCCGGCTGTCTCCCAGGCGCGGCCTCCACAAAGGCAGGGATCTCCATGCAGGCCTCGTAAATCCGGCCGATCGTCGGATAGCGGCTCATGTCGACGCCGAAGCGGCCGTTGTTGGCGACCTGCGCCACGAGGCAGAGATCGGCCAGCGTGACGCTGTCGCCATGAGAGTAGCGGCCGGCCTTGCCGTCGGAAGTCAGAATCGCTTCAAGCGGTTCGAAGGTTGCGTCCACCCAGTGCCTGAACCATTCGGCGACCGCCGCGTCGTCGGCGCCGAAGCGGCTGCGCAGCATGTTGAGGACGCGCAGATTGTTCACCGGATGGATGTCGCAGCCGATCATCTGCGAGATCATGCGCACGCGGGCGCGTCCGTGTGGATCGGCCGGCAGGAGCGGCGGTTCGGGATGGACCTCGTCCAGATACTCGCAGATCGCCAGCGACTGCGACAGCATCGTTCCGTCCTCCAGCACCAGCGCGGGGACGAGTCCCTGCGGATTGACGGCCAGGAATTCCGGCGCGCGCTGGCCGCCATGGCGCAGGTGGTGGGCGACGTAGGCGTAGTCCAGCCCCTTTAGTTTCAGCGCTATGCGGACTCGGTAGGACGTCGAGGAACGGAAATAGTTGTGAAGGACAAGTCCGGACATTTCGACCTCCCGAATGCTGTCGCGGCAGGTTTAGAGAAGCGCGTAGCGAGCGTCCAGTGCCGATCAGCATAAACATGATACTTTTGCTCATGATAAGAAGGACTTAGCTGCCGACCGCAAAAATTGACCAATTGATAAAAAACGGAATCTGCGTTAGCGTCCCTGCAAACGAGAACGGGGAACTGGCATGGCAGAAGGCCTTTTCAAGGAAGGGATCGTCCCGGGCAGGCTCGAGGCCGCGCAGTATGCGGACAATTTTTCCGACCTTCATCCCCCGTTCGACCGGCACGAAGCGCTGGTCGAATCCGACCGGTGCTATTTCTGCTACGACGCGCCCTGCATGCAGGCCTGCCCGACCTCGATCGACATCCCTCTCTTCATCCGCGAGATCTCGACCGGCAATCCGCTGGGCGCGGCAAAGACGATCTTCGAACAGAACATCTTCGGCGGCATGTGCGCCCGCGTCTGCCCGACCGAGACGCTGTGCGAGGAGGTCTGCGTGCGCGAGATCGCCGAAGGCAAGCCGGTCAAGATCGGCATGCTGCAGCGCTATGCGACTGACGCGGCGATGGCGCAGGACAAGCAGTTCTTCCCGCGCGCGGCACCCACCGGCAGGAAGATCGCCGTGGTCGGCGCCGGCCCGGCCGGGCTTGCCTGCGCGCACCGCCTCGCCGTGAAGGGGCACGACGTCACCGTGCTGGAGGCGAAGCCGAAATCCGGCGGTCTCAACGAATATGGCATCGCCGCATACAAGACCGTCGAGGGCTTCGCGCAGGACGAAGTCGACTACATCCTCGCGGTCGGCGGCATCACGATCGAGAACGGCAAGGCGCTGGGGCGCGATTTCTCGCTCGCTGAACTCGCCGCCACCTACGACGCGGTGTTCCTGGGCATGGGACTAGCCGGCGTGAACGCGCTCGGAGGCGAGGGCGAAGAAGCGGAGGGCGTGCGCGACGCCGTCGACTTCATCGCCGAACTGCGCCAGGCAAGCGACCTTTCGTCTCTCCCGGTCGGCCGGCGCGTCGTGGTTCTGGGCGGCGGAATGACGGCGATCGACGCCGCCGTGCAGGCGAGGCTGCTCGGGGCGGAAGAAGTGACCATCTGCTACCGCCGCGGCAAGGAGCACATGAATGCCTCCGTCTACGAGCAGGATCTCGCCGCCGCCAACGGCGTGACGATCCGGCACTGGCTGCAGCCGAAGCGCATCGTCGGCGTCAACGGTAACACGGTCGGCATCGAACTCGAATACACGGCGATCAAGGACGGAAAGCTGGCCGGCACCGGCGAGACGATCACGCTCGCGGCCGACCAGGTGTTCAAGGCGATCGGCCAGAGTTTCGACGCAGAGCCCCTCAATGGCAGCGGCAACGCTATCGCGCTGGAACGCGGCCGCATCAAGGTCGACGCGGAAGGCCGCACGTCGATGGCCAAGGTCTGGGCCGGCGGCGACTGCGTGGTCGATGCGCGCGAGGATTTGACTGTCGCGGCCGTGGCGGCGGGGAGGGATGCGGCGGAGAGCATTCATCGCACACTCACCTCTAACGGGAGAGCATGAGCATGGCAGACCTTTCCAGCAACTTCGTCGGCATCAAGTCGCCCAATCCCTTCTGGCTGGCATCGGCGCCGCCGACCGACAAGGCCTACAATGTCGAGCGCGCCTTCAAGGCGGGCTGGGGCGGGGTGGTGTGGAAGACGCTGGGCGAGGAGGGGCCGCCCGTGGTCAACGTCAACGGCCCGCGCTACGGCGCGATCTGGGGCGCGGACCGGCGGCTGCTGGGCCTGAACAACATCGAGCTCATCACCGATCGCGACCTCTACGTGAATCTCCGCGAGATCAAGCAGGTCAAGAAGAACTGGCCGGACCGGGCGCTCGTGGTCTCGCTCATGGTCCCCTGCGAGGAACAGGCCTGGAAGGCGATCCTGCCGCTGGTCGAGGAGACCGGGGCAGACGGTATCGAACTCAACTTTGGCTGCCCGCACGGCATGAGCGAGCGCGGCATGGGTTCGGCGGTCGGCCAGGTGCCCGAATATGTCGAGATGGTCGTGCGCTGGTGCAAGGCCTTCACCCGCATGCCGGTGATCACCAAGCTCACCCCCAACATCTCCGACATCCGCAAGCCGGCGCGCGCAGCCCATGCCGGCGGCGAAGGCGCCGACGATGAGGGGAATGCCGGCGATCCAGGCAAGCACGACGCCGGGCAGCACGGCATGGCTGACGGCGTCACCCATCAGGGCCCAGCCCTTCAGGACGAGAAAGCAGGAGAGGAGTGCCGTCGGCGGCGCGACGAGCAGGACGACCCAGAAGGCGTTCTGCATGAAGGGAAACTGGAAGGGGAGGAGGAGGTTCTCGACGGTCATCAGAGCGCTCCTTCCGCGGCAGCCGGCCGGGCAAGTG
>CATMOC010000340.1 GCA_950071955.1 uncultured Mesorhizobium sp.
TCCTGGAACACGAACCCGATTTCCGGATGCGGCCGACCGGAGGCGTCGTCGGCGGCGGTCGGCGCACCCGCCCTGGCGGCTGCCTTGCTGGCGACATCCAGCGCCATTCCGACCCGAAGCTTTGCCTCTGCACGGTCCTCAGGCAGGGCGGCCGGTTCCGCGGGGGCGGCCAGCGCCGCGGGGCCCGCATTGGTTCGCTGGGCCATCACCTTGAGGCCCTGCGCGACGAAAAACGTGACGACCTCGGACGTGATCCCGGCGGCGGGAACCGAGGCGGATGCGCTCGAGGTGTCGCGCGCCGCCCACAGGACGGTCAAGGCGGTCAGCGAGGAGATCGAGCGGCTGGGTTTCAACAAGGCGGTCGCCCGCATCTACGAACTGGTCAACGCGCTCTCCCCGCAACTCGCCAGGGCCGGCGAACCCGGCGCGGCGACGAAGGGTGCACTGCGCCAGGCGGTGGAAATGCTCGTCCTGATGATCTCGCCGATGATGCCGCATCTGGCTGAGGAATGCTGGGCGGCGATCGGCGGCAGGGGAATGGCAGCCGAGCAGGGCTGGCCTGCATACGACCCCTCGCTCGTCGTCGACGACGAAATCGTTCTTCCCGTCCAGATCAACGGCAAGAAGCGCGGTGATTTGACAATTGCCCGCGACGCGGATCAAGCTGCCATCGAATCGGCGGTGCTCGAGCTCGATGTCGTCCGCAAGGCGCTCGAAGGGCGGTCTCCGCGCAAGGTGATCGTCGTGCCGCAGAGGATCGTCAATGTCGTGGTCTGACCGGTTTCACAGACGCCCTTTCTGGTTTCCCCGAGCGGCGGCTATGGCGGCCCTGGGAGGCGTGGCGCTTCTTTCGGCCGCTTGCACGGTGCAGCCGCTCTACGGCAACGTCTCCTCCGTGACACCGGGAATGCCCGACTCGCGCCTCGCTTCGATCTACATTGCGGAGGTCGACACCCGCGAGGCCCAGGAGGTGCGGAACAATCTGATCTTCCTCCTGAACGGGGGTGCCGGCCAGCCGGAAAATCCCCGCTATCGCATGAACCTGAAGATAGAGAGGAAATCAGCCGCCACGGTGACGATCCAGTCGGTCTCCGGCGACAACGAGCCGACGGCCGGATCCGTCCGGCTCGTCGGTCGCTACGTCCTGAAGGACACCGAGACTGACAAGACCGCCGCCCGGGGGGAGCGGAGCGCGAGCGCGTTCTTCGACCGGCCGCCGCAGCTTTTCGCCGAGGATCGGGCGCAGCGCGACGCGGTCAACCGCGCGGCTCGCGAACTGGCGGAGTTCATCCGTCTGGACGTCATGATGGAGCTGAAGCGGATACAGGCGCAATAGCCTTCGGGAACCCGTCAAGGCCTGGAAAGTTAGAGGCCCGACGTCATTCTTGCGTCATAGTATTCGGCCAGACAGGGGCCGATCGGAGTCGATGACCATGGACCTGCAGACGTCGCCATCCTCCATTGCGAGGCTGTTGGGTGGGCGGGCCTTCTACGGGAGCGCAATCGACAGCGATTCCCACATCATCGACCAGCTCATCCACGAACGGTCCCTGAAGATCTCCCGCCATCCGCTCTGGCCGCTGATGCGGCCGGTGCTCCTGCGCATGTTCCATTATGACGAAGCCGTGCGCATGGCCGACGCCATCGCGCCGCTGAACGGCTGGGACGCGCTTCAGCACCTGAGTTCGCTGCTGTCGCTCGACATCAAGGTATCCGGTCTGGAGAACCTGCCGCCCACGGGCGGTTTCATTCTGGCGCCCAACCACCCCACCGGCATCGCCGACGGAATCGCCGTCTTCGACATACTGAAGGACCGGCGTCGCGACCTGACGATCTTCGCCAACCGCGACGCGCTGCGCGTGGCCGCCGGCTTCCGCGACCTCATCATTCCGGTCGAATGGCGCCCCGGCGAGAAATCGCATTCCAAGAGCCGCGACACCTTGGAGATGACGGCGCGTGCCTTTTCGCAGGAGCGCGCGGTCGTGCTCTTCCCGTCCGGCCGCATCGCATTCTGGAACGAAGGCAGCCTCACCGAACGTCCCTGGCAGACATCGGCGGTCGCGCTCGCCCGCCGCTACGGCGTGCCGATCGTGCCAGCGCATATCTCCGCCCGCAATTCGGGGCTGTTCTACTTCCTGGCCAAGCACTCGACCGAATTGCGCGACATGACGCTGTTCCACGAGCTTCTGAACAAGAAGCGCTTCAGCTTTTCGATCACCGTCGGCAGGCCGATCGAGGCGGCACGGCTGGCCGGCGATCCGGTCGACATTACAGCCATGCTGCAGAAGCACACGGTCGAGACGCTGAAGGCAGACCCGCGGGCGGAGTTCGTGCCCGCTGCCACGACGTCCGTCTGACGTCCGTGGGTCAGGAGATTTCGGCAGTCAATCCGGCAAGCGGCAATCCGCCCGTCACCCTTGTCGACCATGCCTGTCCGGCGACCACAGGGAAGGCCCGCGTCAGGGTTCCGGTCGTTATGATCTCCCCGGCCCTGAGCCCCGGATTGTGCGCGTCGCGGTCGAGCACTTTCGCCAGATGCATCAGCGCCTGGACCGGTCCGTCGAGTACGTTCGAGCCGGTACCGGTATCCATCACCGCGCCGTCGCAGGACAGTTCCAGTTCCACAGCGGCGAGCTTTGCGGCCAGTCCCGACCTCTGGCCCGGTTGGAGCGCGTGTCTGGGTCCGATGTGAAGCCCTCCATGCAGGCCGCCGTCGGCGATGCAGTCGGAGGCGGCGAAGCGCCAGCCGGGAAAGATCGACTGCACGATCTCGAAGCCGTGCGCGACCCAGTCCACCGATGCCTCGATCTCCTCCAGGCTCATACCGGCCGACAGATCGCGCCCGATGCCGAGCACGATCTCCGGCTCGATGCGCGGTTCGGGCAGATGTGAGGCGCGGATGACGCCGCCGGGCGCCATCTCATGGAAGGTCGTGTCGTAGACGTCGCCCCAGATCGGCTCGAACACCGCGTATTCGGCCCAGATGTTGCGGTTGGTGAAGCCGATCTTGCGGCCGATCGGTTTTTCGCCGCGCGCGGTGCGAAGCCTGCGCAGTTCCGCCGTCACGGCATAGGCGAAACCGTTGTCGAAGCCGTCGACCCGCCCCGAGAACCGTTCGACCTGGCGGCCGCCGTCCAGCGCGGCCAGAACCTGTGCCGCGAAGTCCCCGGCGTCCGGCATGGCGCCTCAGCCGATCTTCTGGCCCGTCTTGGCCCAGTCGGCCAGGAAGGCCTCCAGGCCCTTGTCGGTGAGCGGATGCTTGACCAGCGCCTTGAGCGTCGCCGGCGGGGCCGTCACCACGTCCGAGCCGATCATGGCCGCCTGCTTCACGTGGTTCACGGTCCGCGCCGACGCCGCGAGGATCTCGGTGGGGAAATCGTAATTGTCGTAGATCGTGCGGATCTCGGCGATCAATTCCATGCCGTCCAGGCCGATATCGTCGAGCCGGCCGATGAAGGGCGATATGAAGCTCGCGCCGGCCTTGGCGGCGAGCAGCGCCTGATTGGCCGAGAAGCACAGCGTCACGTTGACCATGCGCCCGTCCGAGCGGATCGCCTTGCAGGCGCGCAGGCCGTCCAGTGTCAGCGGCACCTTGATGCAGACGTTGTCGGCGATCTTCGAAAGAATGTTCGCCTCCCGCATCATCTCGTCGTACTCGGTGGCGACCACCTCGGCAGAGACCGGGCCGGCGACGATGGAGCAGATTTCCTTCGTCACCTCGGCGATCGAGCCGCCGGACTTGAGGATCAGCGAGGGGTTCGTCGTGACGCCGTCGAGAAGGCCGAGATCGTTCAGTTCCCGGATTTCCTTCACGTCGGCGGTGTCGGCGAAGAATTTCATGACCGTCTCCTTGGGCATACGGGTCCGGCGGCGGATAGCCGCTCTTGTCGGCCTTTGCTCTAGACGAAACTCGGGGCAAGGTCACGCGCAATGAAACCAGATTCGCAGCCCCCCAGGGTCGTTCCCGTGCTTGTGCCGATGCCGGCCGACCGGCCCTATTCCTATTCCGTAGCGGCCGGCATGCAGGTGGGACCGGGCTCCATCGTCCGCGTGCCGCTCGGGCCGCGGCAGGTTGCCGGTATCGTGTGGGACGGCGACGGCGGCAGCGTCGATCCGAAGAAGCTGAGGCCCATCGAGCAGGTCTTCGACTGCCCGCGCGTGACGGACGAGATGCGCCGTTTCGTCGACTGGATCGCCGATTACACGCTCTCGCCTCCCGGCCTGGTGGCCCGCATGCTGCTGCGCGCGCCGGCGGCCTTCGATCCTGAGCCCTGGATAGAGGCGATCGAACGCACGGACGCCGCGCCGGATCGCATGACGGCGGCGCGCGGCCGCGTGCTCGAAACCGCCGATTCCGGCCTCGCCTGGACGCGCTCGGGGCTCGCCCATGCCGCCGGCGTTTCGTCGACAGTCATCGACGGCCTGAAGGCGCAGGGCGTCTTCCGCGACGTGATGCTGCCGCCGCGCCCGATCGTGGCCGCGCCCGATCCGTCCTACGCAACGCCGCAGCTCATGCCGGATCAGGAGAGCACCGCCGCGACCCTGACGGAGAAAGTGTCGGCCGGGACTTTCTCCGTCACGCTGATCGACGGCGTGACCGGCTCCGGTAAGACCGAGGTCTACTTCGAGGCCATCGCCGCGGCGCTGATGAAGGGTCGGCAGGTGCTGATCCTGCTGCCCGAGATCGCGCTGACCCATGCCTTCCTCGAACGCTTCCAGGACCGCTTCGGCACCAAGCCCGCAGAATGGCATTCCGACCTGCCGCCGCGCATGCGCGAAAAGGTCTGGCGGCAGGTGGCGGAGGGCCAGGTGCGGGTCGTCGCCGGTGCCCGCTCGGCACTCTTTCTGCCGTTCTGCGAACTCGGTCTCGTCGTCGTCGACGAGGAACACGACCCCGCCTACAAGCAGGAGGATCGCGTCTACTACAACGCCCGCGACATGGCGGGGGTGCGCGGCC
>CATMOC010000341.1 GCA_950071955.1 uncultured Mesorhizobium sp.
CCCTGCCATGAAGCTGCCCGACAATCTGCTCCTGTCGCGCCACGCGACCGACCGCAACGCCTATCTCGGCGCGGCCGGCACGATCCGCAACGGCGCGGTTTCGGCCGCCGCCAAACGCATCAACCAGGAAATGGACGTGCGCAAGAGCGCGGAGGACCCGCCGGCGTCTGCGCTGTCGGGCGGCAATTTGCAGAAGTTCATCATCGGGCGCGAGCTCGACCGCAAGCCTGCGGTGCTGGTCGTCAACCAGCCGACCTGGGGCGTCGATGCGGGTGCTGCCTCGCGCATCCGCCAGGCGCTGATCGAACTCGCCCGCGACGGGTCGGCCGTGCTGGTGATCAGCCAGGACCTGGACGAACTCTTCGAGATTTCCGACGCGATCGCCGTCATGCACAATGGCGAACTGTCGAAGCCGCTGCCGCGCGCCGAGGCTACGTTCGAGAAGATCGGCCTCCTGATGGGCGGCGCCGAGCCCGGCCATGTCCACGATCACGCGGCGGAGCCGGCCTGATGCGCATCGAACTCGTCCGCCGGCCGCTGCAGTCGAAGCTCTTCTCCGCGCTGTCTCCCTTCATCGCCTTCGCGCTCATGGTGATCGCCGGCGCCATCATCTTCGCCGCTCTCGGCAAGAACCCGGTCGACGGCCTCTACGCCTATTTCATCGATCCGCTGACGGAGGTCTGGTCGCTGCACGAACTGGCGATCAAGGCCGCGCCGCTGATCCTGATCGCCGTCGGGCTCTCGGTCTGCTTCCTCTCCAGCAACTGGAACATCGGCGCCGAGGGACAGTTCACCATGGGCGCGATCGCGGGCAGCGTCATCCCGCTCTACTTCCCCGACTTCCAGAATGCCTCCGTGCTGCCGCTGATGCTGATCTTCGGCGCCGTTGGAGGCGCGCTCTATGCCGGCATCCCGGCGATCCTGAAGGCGCGCTTCAACACCAACGAGATCCTGACGTCGCTCATGCTTGTCTATGTCGCCCAGCTGATCCTCGACTGGCTGGTGCGCGGACCCTGGCGCGACCCGGCGGCGATGAGCTTTCCGCAGGCGCCGCCTTTCCACGCTTGGGCGATCGTGCCGGAACTGTTCCCGATGTCGGGCCGCGCCAACTGGGGAATCGTCTTCGCCATCGTGGCGGCGGTCGGCATCTGGTTCATGATGTCGCGCACGCTCAAGGGGTTCGAGATCAAGGTCATCGGCCAGAGCCCGAGGGCAGGGCGCTTCGGCGGCTTCTCCACCACCCGGACGATCATCTTCGCCTTCCTCGTATCGGGCGCGCTGGCGGGCCTGGCGGGCATCACGGAGGTTGCCGGCGCCATCGGCCGCCTGCAGCCCTCGATCTCACCTGGCTACGGTTTCGCGGCCATCATCGTCGCCTTCCTCGGGCGGCTCAATCCCCTCGGCATCATTGCTGCCGGCTTCGTGCTGGCGCTCTCCTATCTCGGCGGCGAGGCGGCGCAGATCGCGATCGGCGTGACCGACAAGACGGTGCGCGCTTTCCAGGGCATGCTCCTGTTCTTCGTGCTGGCCTGCGACACGCTGATCCACTACCGCGTCCGCCTCGTGCGCCCGGCACCGGCAACCGCGCCTTCCGCCCCGGCGCTGGAGACCGCCCATGGGCATGGCTGAGGCGATCCTGCTGACGATCGCGACCGCGGCGACCCCGCTGCTTCTGGCCGCCATCGGCGAACTGGTCGTGGAACGCTCCGGCGTGCTCAATCTCGGCGTCGAGGGCATGATGCTGATGGGCGCGGTCGTGGCCTTCGGGATGGCGTACATGACGGGCAATGCTTGGTTCGGCGTCCTTGCCGGCGCCATCGCCGGCATGCTGTTTTCGCTGTTCTTCGGCTTTCTGGCGTTGACGCTCGTCACCAACCAGGTGGCGACCGGGCTCGCCCTGACACTCCTCGGCATCGGCCTGTCGGGAATGATCGGGGAGGCCTTCGTCGGACAGCCGGGCGTCAAGCTCGGAGCGCTCGACATCCCCGTGCTGACCGACATCCCGCTGGTCGGGCGTCTTCTCTTCGGCCAGGACCCGATGTTCTACATCTCGCTGCTTCTCACGGCCGGCGTCATGTGGTTCCTCTTCCGCACGCGCGCCGGCTTGACCCTGCGCTCCGTCGGCGACAGCCATTCGTCGGCGCATGCGCTCGGCATCAAGGTCATCGCGATCCGTTACATGGCGGTGATGTTCGGCGGCTTCTGCGCAGGTCTCGCGGGTGCCCAGCTCTCGCTGGTCTACACGACCCAATGGATCGAGAACATGACGGCCGGCCGCGGCTGGATCGCGCTGGCGCTGGTCGTCTTCGCCTCTTGGCGCCCCTGGCGCGTGCTCGCCGGCGCTTATCTCTTCGGCGCGATCACCATCGCGCAGTTGCACATCCAGGCGACCAACCTCGGCGACCTCGCCGGACTTCCCGGCCCGCTCTACTGGCTGGCAGGGCTCGTCAAGGCGGTTCCGTCGCAGTTCCTTTCCTCGCTTCCCTATCTGGCAACCATCGTCGTTCTCGTCCTAATCTCCCGAAACAGGCGCCTGACGATGATGAACACACCGGCTTCCCTGGGGCGGCCGTTCGTGCCGGACCGCTAGATCCACGGGGATGATTGCCCCATTTCGAAACCAACAGAGGACATGAACAAATGAGAAAAAGAACGCTACTGGCACTGGCCGCCGCGACGGCCCTGATGTCGGCGGGAACCGCGCTGGCGCAGGACAAGACCAAGGCCTGCTTCATCTATGTCGGCCCAATCGGTGACTTCGGCTGGTCCTATCAGCACCACCAGGGCGCGCTGGAGATGCAGGAGGAACTCGGCGGCGAGGACAAGGTCGAGATCGCCTATCTCGAGAGCGTTCCCGAGGGAGCCGATGCCGAGCGCGCCATCGAGCGCTTCGCCCGGTCCGGCTGCAACATCGTCTTCACCACCTCCTTCGGCTACATGGACGCCACCAACAAGGTCGCGGCGAAGTTCCCGGACGTGAAGTTCGAGCACGCCACCGGCTTCAAGCGCGAGCATCCGAACGTCGCCACCTACAACTCGAAGTTCCACGAAGGCCGCTACGTGCAGGGCGTGATCGCCGCCAGCCTCTCGGAGAAGGGCGTCGCCGGCTACATCGCCTCCTTCCCGATCCCGGAAGTGGTGATGGGCATCAATTCCTTCGTGCTCGGCGCGCAGTCGGTCGATCCCGATTTCAAGGTCAAGGTCGTGTGGGCCAACACCTGGTTCGACCCGGGCAAGGAAGCCGATGCAGCCAAGGTGCTGATCGACCAGGGCGTCGACATCATCACCCAGCATACCGATTCCACCGCGCCGATGCAGGTCGCGCACGAACGAGGCATCAAGGCCTTCGGTCAGGCCTCCGACATGATCAAGTTCGGTCCCGAGACGCAGCTCACCTCGATCGTCGACGACTGGGGTCCGTACTACGCAAAGCGCGGCAAGGCGGTGATGGACGGCACCTGGGAACAGGTCGACGTCTGGGGCGGCATGGCCGACGGCCACGTCGTGATGGCGCCCTACACCAACATGCCCGACGACGTGAAGAAGCTCGCCGAAGAGACCCAGGACAAGATCACCTCGGGCGAACTCAACCCCTTCGCCGGACCGATCAACAAGCAGGACGGTTCGGAGTGGCTGAAGGAAGGCGAAGTTGCCGACGACGGAACGCTGCTCGGCATGAACTTCTACGTCGAAGGCGTGGACGACCAACTGCCGCAGTAAGGCGGCGGCCCAGAGACCTGACGGGGAGGGCGCCCATTGCGGCGCCCTTCCCCATACAGTCGCTTCTGCTGGATCTCTGGTGAACCCCGGGACCGTTCACTGACCCTTGAGCCTGTCGATCTCGTCTAGGCAACGCGATCTGATCTCAGAGCGGCAGGAGCGATTCCAGAATTTATCAACTGAAGGCTGGCCTGTTACGCCTTGAGTGGGTTCCGATGTCTTGGCGTTGTAGCCGCAGTCACCCCACGAACGCCCGCTCGACCACGAAGTCCGCAGGCGCGGCGTTCGAACCCTCGACCAGCCCGGCCTTCTCGACCAGTTCCTTGACGTCGCGGATCATGTCCAGCGAACCGCAGATCATCACTCGGTCCACCTCCGGATCGAAGGACGGCACGCCGAGGTCGGCGAAGAGCCTACCCGACGAAATCAGGTCGGTGATGCGGCCGTTGCGCGCCGACGGCTCGCGGGTGGTGGAAGCGTAGTAGGAGAGCCGTCCTTCCGTGAGTTCACCGATCAGCGGGTCCTGCGACACGCTCGCAAACAGCGCATCGCCATATTGCAGCTCGGCGACGTCGCGGCAGGTGTTGGTGAGCACGATCTCCTCGAACTTGTCGTAGGTGTCGGGATCGCGGACGAGGCTGGCGAAAGGCGCGATGCCGGTGCCGGTGGCGATCATCCACAGCCGCTTGCCGGGCTTCAGCGCGTCCACCACCAGCGTACCGGTGGACTTCTGGCGGAGCAGGATCGTGTCGCCCGGCACGATCTTCTGCAGTTCAGAAGTCAGCGGTCCGTCCGGCACCTTGATCGAGTAGAACTCCAGTTCGTCGTCCCACGCCGGGCTCGCGATCGAATAGGCGCGAAACACCGGCTTCTCCGCGTTCGGCAGGCCGATCATGACGAATTCGCCCGAACGGAAGCGAAAGCTCTGAGGCCGCGTGATGCGGAACGAGAACAGCCGGTCGGTATGGTGCTTCACCGACACCACGGTCTCGGCATGCACGTTCGCCGGGATCGGGAACTTCCGCGGCTCGTCATTGGCTTTGGCGGGAACCGGAATCATCGGCTCGACCCTCGTGTCTGGAGTGCGTGCTGCATGACCTCTCGCGGCGTTTCCGCGGGCGGTCCGGATGACTGGATGAGGCTTCGAAAACCTCTCTCTTGCCCGGTGAATTTATTAGTATACAAATGAAAATCGGGTCAAGGCGCGGGGGTAGACGCCCATTCCAAATGGCGCCC
>CATMOC010000342.1 GCA_950071955.1 uncultured Mesorhizobium sp.
GCGCTCTCGCCCGACATCTCGCCGAGCGTCGACACGGCGCGCTTGTGGCGCAGCAGCGACTTCGGCGTCATCAGGATCAGCGGCTTGCGGAAATCGCGCTTCAGCTGACGGCGCAGGCTGTGGAAATAGTTGGCCGGCGTGGTGATGTTCGCCACCTGCATGTTGTCTTCCGCGCACATCTGCAGGAAGCGTTCCAGCCGCGCCGACGAATGTTCCGGTCCCTGGCCCTCGTAGCCGTGCGGCAGCAGGCACACGAGGCCCGACATGCGCAGCCACTTGCGCTCGCCCGACGAAATGAACTGGTCGAACACGACCTGCGCGCCATTGGCGAAGTCGCCGAACTGAGCCTCCCATAAGGTCAGCGCACGCGGTTCGGCGAGCGAATAGCCATATTCGAAGCCCAGCACGGCCTCCTCCGAGAGCATCGAGTTGATGACCTCGTAGTTCGCCTGCTGTGGCCCGAGATTGTTGAGCGGAATGTAACGGCCCTCGTCGCGCTGGTCATAGAGGACCGAGTGGCGCTGCGAGAAGGTACCGCGCTCGGAATCCTGGCCGGAGAGCCGCACCGGATTTCCTTCGAGCAGGATGGCGCCGAAGGCCAGCGCTTCCGCCGTCGACCAGTCGATCCCTTCGCCCGCCTCGATCGCCTGCCGGCGGTTCTCCAGGAACCGCGCGATTGTCCGGTGCGGTTCGAATTCCTTGGGGACTTCCGTCAGTTTCTTGCCGATTTCCTTCAGCGTCTTCATCGGCACGGCCGTCTTGCCGCGCCGCTGCTCGTCCTGATTGTCGGCGCTGCGCAGGCCCGACCAGGCACCGTCGAGCCAATCCGCCTTGTTGGGCTTGTAGGCCTGTCCGGATTCGAACTCGGCTTCCAGATGCGCGCGCCAGCCCGCCTTCATCCGGTCGAGTTCCTCCTCGGTGATCAAATTCGCATCGACCAGCCGCTTGCCGTAGATCTGCACGGTCGACTGGTGCGAGCGGATCTTCTTGTACATCAGCGGTTGGGTGAACGAGGGCTCGTCGCCCTCGTTGTGGCCGTAGCGCCGGTAGCAGAACATGTCGATGACCACCGGCTTGTGGAACATCATGCGGAATTCGGTCGCGACCTTGGCCGCGTAGACGACCGCTTCCGGGTCGTCGCCGTTCACGTGGAAAATCGGCGCCTCGATCATCTTCGCCACATCCGACGGATAGGGCGAGGAGCGCGAGAAGCGCGGATTAGTGGTGAAACCGATCTGGTTGTTGATGATGAAATGCAGTGTGCCGCCGACGCGGTGCCCGCGCAGACCAGACAGGCCAAGGCACTCCGCAACGACGCCCTGGCCGGCGAAGGCGGCGTCGCCGTGCAGCAGCAGCGGCAGGACCCTGGAGCGCTCCTCGATCGGAACGACCTCCTCGCGTTTGCGGCCGAACACCTGATCCTGCTTGGCACGCGCCTTGCCCATGACGACCGGATTGACGATCTCCAGGTGCGACGGGTTCGCCGTCAGCGAGAGGTGCACCTTGTTGCCGTCGAATTCGCGGTCGGACGAGGCGCCGAGATGGTACTTGACGTCGCCGGAGCCTTCGACGTCGTCGGGGTTTATCGAACCGCCCTTGAACTCGTGGAAGATCGCCCGGTGCGGCTTGCCCATCACCTGCGACAGCACGTTGAGGCGGCCGCGGTGGGCCATGCCGAGCACGATCTCCTTCAGCCCCATCGACCCGCCGCGCTTGATGATCTGTTCGAGCGCGGGGATGAGCGCCTCGCCGCCGTCGAGGCCGAAGCGCTTGGTGCCCTTGTACTTCACATCGATGAACTGCTCGAAGCCCTCGGCTTCTATCAGCTTCTGGAGAATCGCCTTCTTGCCGTTCTCGGTGAACTCGATGCCCTTGTCTGGACCTTCGATGCGCTCCTGAATCCAGGCCTTCTCGTCGGGGTTGGAGATGTGCATGAATTCGACGCCGATGGTGGAGCAGTACGTCCGCTTCAGGATGTCGAGCATCTGCCGGATCGTGGCAAACTCCAGGCCCAGCACATTGTCGAGGAAGATCGGGCGATCGTAGTCGGCCTCGGTGAAGCCGTAGTTCTCCGGCGAAAGCTCGTTGTAGTCCTCCTGCGGCTTGGCCATGCCGAGAGGATCGAGATTGGCGTGAAGGTGGCCGCGCATGCGGTAGGCGCGGATCATCATGATGGCGCGCACTGAATCGCGGGTCGCTTGATGGACGTCCGCCTCGGCGACGGCCTTGCCGTTTGCCGCGGCCTTCTCACGTGTGCGCTTGTCGAAGTGCTTTTCGACCGTGCCCCAGTCGCCGTCCAGTGCCGAGACCAGTTCGCCGTTCGCCTTGGGCGGCCAGTTCGGCCGCTGCCAGGAGGCGCCGCGGGCATTCTTGCGGACGAGATCCGCCTCATCCTTCAGCCCACCGAAGAAATCCCGCCATTCCTCGGTGACCGACGAGGCGTCGTCCTGCCAGGATGCGTAGAGTTCTTCGATGTAGCTGGCGTTGCCACCGTAGAGGAACGATGTGAGAGAAAACCGGTCGTTGGCCTGATCCTGCCGTGCCATTCTATGTGCCTTGCCGGAGCCCGCGCTCCGTCTCCTTGTGATTGCGGCGTTCCTTCGCCGCTGTTTCGCGGTCTCGTCGCCCGTCTGTCCCTCACGCACCGGCCGCTGGCGCGGCCAGGAAACCCATATCAGCCCTTGATGGCTTCAAGCAGCGTCTGACCGAGCCTGGCGGGAGACGGCGAAACCCGGATGCCGGCCGATTCCATGGCCGCGATCTTGTCCTCGGCGCCGCCCTTGCCACCCGAGATGACCGCACCCGCGTGGCCCATCGTGCGTCCCGGAGGAGCGGTACGGCCGGCGATGAAACCCGCCATCGGCTTGCCCCGGCCCTTCTTTGCCTCGTCCTTCAGGAACTGCGCGGCGTCTTCTTCGGCCGAACCGCCGATCTCGCCGATCATGATGATCGACTGCGTCTCGTCGTCCGCCAGGAACATCTCCAGCACGTCGATGAACTCCGTTCCCTTTACCGGGTCGCCGCCGATGCCGACAGCTGTCGTCTGGCCCAGGCCCGCGTTCGTGGTCTGGAACACCGCCTCATAGGTAAGGGTTCCGGAACGCGAGACAACGCCCACCGAGCCCTTGCGGAAGATGTTGCCCGGCATGATGCCGATCTTGCACTCGTCGGGCGTAAGCACGCCGGGACAGTTCGGCCCGATCAGCCTCGACGAAGAGCGGTCCAGCCTGGCCTTCACCTTGACCATATCCATCACCGGAATGCCCTCGGTGATGCACACGATCAGCGGAATCTCCGCCTCGATCGCCTCGACGATCGCCGCGCCCGCGCCTGCCGGCGGCACATAGATGACGGTAGCATTGGCCCCCGTCTTCTCCTTGCCTTCGGCCACCGAGGCGAAGATCGGCAGCGTCTCGCCGCGCGATCCGGTCCAGGTTTCCCCGCCCTTCTTGGGATGCGTTCCGCCGACCATCTTGGTCCCGTGATAGGCGAGCGCCTGTTCGGTATGGAAGGTGCCGGTCTTGCCGGTCAGGCCCTGAACGAGCACCTTGGTGTCTTTGTCGACGAGTATGGACATGAGGCGATCGGTCCCCGCTTCAATTGTCAAAGGAAAGGATTGACGGCTCGCACGGAGCCGTAAACCTGATTGTGGTTGAGGTCTTCGGTATAGAATATCGGCGCGCCGAGGCGATCGGCCGCGGCGAGCAGCGCGGCGTCGTAGTACTTGAGCTGATATCGGCGGGCCAAGGCGAGACCGGCGGCGACATAGGTCTGGTCCACCGGTACGAACGGGAAAGTGCCGAGGAACGCCAGCCACCGGTCGATTTCCGAATCTTCGAGCAGGCGCTTGCGGCGGGACACGTTCGCGAACTCGGCCAAGCTCTGTCCCGACACTCCGAAAAGCGTCCCAAGGACGAGACCGAGCGCGATATCGAAGCGGCGAGGATCAAGATTCCTCTCCGAAGCCGCGTAGAGGAGGACGTTCGAGTCGAGAAAGCATTCGATCTTCTCGTTCGGCATAGTTTTCGTCGCGGCTCCACTGGAAAGGCTGGCTGCTACCCCCCCGTGCCTGTTTCTCCTCGATGAGCTTGCGCATGCCTTCGCGCGCCCAGGCGATACGATCCTCCTGCTCCACCTCGTGTTGCAGCAGTGAGCGCACCATCGCGTTTAGCGACGTCTTGCGTCTGTCCGCAAGATCGCGGGCTTTTCCCAGAAGGTCCTCGTCAATGGCCAGCGTGATGTTCTTCATGGACATCTCCACATAATCCCACAGGGTATATATGTGGAAATAAGTGGAGCGAAGCAAGCGACGTTTCGGATCCCGTACGCCATCAGTCACGCTCCGGCGCTGAGGTTGTGAACTTCAACACCCCCCCGTCAAATCCCGCCATAGTCACAAGCGGACTTCCCGGTGGGATGTAGGTGAGATAGGTATCGAGCGTACGGGGCATCGACGGCGGCGGTCCCCAGACCGCGCCCTCAATTGTCTCATCCCGGTGGATCTGTGCGGGCTTGACGCCGAGGAGATTGGAAACCGCCGAAGAGGCCACCGGTTCGGTTGCGTCGAAATCATAGAGATAACAACCGACGGAATCGAGATATTCGGACTTCACGAACGAGACGACTAGGTGAAGAGGACGTTCAGCAACCTCTTTCGACAAGGTCTCGGATACGAAAGTCATGTCCAGTTCCTCCGCGTCCTCCTCGACGCTGGCCGCGACCTGAGACATCATCGCCAAGAACTCCGCGTGGCGGGCGGGGTCGAATTTCGACCATCCTTCGGCGATCGCATTCGACAGCGTACCCTCATAGCTCAGGCGCTCCGGCACGCACGCAGCCTCGAATGTGGCGACGAAACTTTTCGACCAGTCCGTCTCCGCGAACGCCGGCCACGCGCCGCTCAGCACGAGGCCTGTCAGGAGGATCGGCGCCGCCGGTCGCAC
>CATMOC010000343.1 GCA_950071955.1 uncultured Mesorhizobium sp.
GCAAGATTGCAGCCCTGGCTGGCTGGCTGGCCACGGCCAGGCCCACGATCGCCGGGATCCCGTCGCTGTGGCCGGACGTCTGGTGACAGGTCACGCACGCGCCGCCGAGATACTCTCCGAATGTGGGATCTCCGTCGAGCGAGAGGATTTCGGTCGTCAGCGCTTCCGCCTCGAGCAGCGCGGCTCCTTCTGGCGTCACGTCCCCGCTGGTCGCGTGGGCGGGTAAGGCAAAATTCGAGAGGGCCTGCGCAATCACCGCCAGGACAAGAATGCCCGCACAAGACCCCCTTGGTCGCTGCAGCACGGCTCCTCCCAGAACCTCATGCGCGGCCGATGCCGGCGCACGCTAGTCGATACCGCCGCCGCCTTCCTCGTCGTTGTCGGGCGTGACGTCGAGAACGGCCGCATGCATGGTTATCGTCGGCGTGCCCGGCCGGCAATCGGTCATGCAGGGTTCCTTCCGGTCCGCATAGTGCGGTTCGGAAAGCCGGTCGTCCTCGATGAAGTTCGCTTCGTTCGGCATCTTCACCGTCTCGAAATTCTCGTTCGAGAGTTCGAACTGCTCATCCGTCACGACGTCGTTGAGGTAGAGCAGATACGCCGTGAGGGCGTATAGCTCGTCGCTGGTGAAACCGCGCGCGTCGCCGAAGGGCATCGCACGGTTGACGTAGTCGTATACGGTCGAAAGATGAGGCCAGTAGGAGCCGATGGTCTTCTCGGGCCGCTCCGCCTTCAGCGAGCCCTGTCCACCCGCCAGTACGGGCCATCGGCCGATACCCTCGCCGAAGTCGCCGTGGCATGCCGCGCAGCGTTCCGTGTAGATACCCTCGCCCTGCATCACGGTTCCCCTGCCCTCGGGCAAGCCCTTGCCGTCCGGGCGCACGTCGATGTCCCAGGCGGCGATCTCGTCGGGCGTCGCGGCGCGGCCGAGATGGAAGACCGTCCCCGCGCTCCGCTGTTCAGGCGGCTGCGGCTCCGTGCCGGAGGAACCGGCCGATCCGGCTTGCGCCTTCGCCTCCGCAGGCGCGGCCGGCGGGGAGGCGGTATCCTTCGCTTCTTTTTCCGGCTCCGAGAAGGTCTCCAGATAGGCGATGACGTTGGCGATCTCCTCGTCCTTCTTCAACCCCGCGAAGGCCATCTTGTTGCCCTTCACGTAACCGCGGGGATTGGCGAGATATTCGGCGATCGTCTCGTGGCTCCACACGAGACCGCCCGCGCCCGCTTCGGCCATGGAATTGGAGTACTTGTAGCCCTCGGCCGTTCCGGCGGTGCGTCCGAACACGCCGTTCAGTTGCGGGCCGACCTTGTGCTTGGCACCCTCCCCCACCGCATGGCATGCCTTGCACTTGTTGAACACCTTCTCCCCGGCCGCCGCGTCCTGCGCCTGCGCCGGCGCGCCAGCCAGAGCCACGAGGACGGCCAACGCCGCGATCACTGCATCACGATATCTCGACATTCTCGACAGTTCCGTCCTTGCCGACATGCCAGGTCTGGATGCCGTTGTTGTGGTAGATCGAGTTCTCGCCCCGCGCGGCCCGCAGTTCATCCTTCGTCGGCTGGATCAGGCCCTGCTCGTCGATGGCGCGGGACTGAAGGAACAGTTCCGAGCCGTCCCAGTCGAACTCGTGGTAGAAGCGATGGAGCGCCTTGGGCAGGCTCGGTCCGTCCAGCCGCGCCGTATGCCAGTTGCGGCCGCCGTCGATCGTCACGTCGACCCTTTTGATCGTGCCGTTGCCGGACCATGCCAGGCCCGTCAGCACCGTACGGCCCTTGCCGTGAGTGATCGGCGCCTGCGGGCTGGGGCTGGTGATGACAGACTTCACGTCCATCGCGAAGGTATGGCGCCGCGCCTTTCCGTTGGCCAAGAGGTCGGTGTATTTCGACGTTTCCTCGCGCAGTTCCCAGGGTGCATCGCCCACCTCGAGTCGGCGCAGCCATTTCACCCACATGTTGCCTTCCCAGCCGGGAACGACGAGCCGCACCGGATAGCCCTGCTCCGGCCGCAGTGCCTCGCCGTTCTGGCGGAACGCGACCAGGCAATCGTCGAGCGCCTTTTCCATCGGGATCGAGCGCGCCATGCCGGAGGCGTCGGCCCCTTCGGCGAGAAGCCAGGTGCCGCTCGCCTTGACGCCCGCCTCCTCCAGGAGGTGGCGCAGCCGCACGCCGGTGTACATGACGCAGTGGAGCATGCCGTGCGTGAACTGGCAGCCGTTGAGCTGGGCGCCGCGCCATTCCATGCCGGAATTGGCGGCGCATTCGAGGAAATAGATCCGGTTCTCGCGCGGAAACCGCATCAGGTCTGCCATGGTGAAGACCAGCGGCGTGTCGACCAGGCCGTGCACCATGAGCCGATGATCCTGCGGCGCGATCTCGGCGATGCCGGAATGATGGCGCTCGAAGCAGAGCCCGTTCGGTGTGATGATGCCGTCGAGTTCGTGCAGTGGCGTGAAATTCACCGAGGAGATCGGATCGGCCGTGAGCCAGGCGACGTTGCGTCGGACGACTTGGCTCTCGAATTCGGATGGATGTCCGTATGGGCGGCTGTCGACGCCGTCACCCGAATAGCGGTTCCAGTCCTGGATTTCGGTGATCAGCGGGTCGCCGGCCGCGCCGGCCCTGCCCGACACGCCGGCCGCGGCCAAGGCGGCGCCGCCTGTCAGTCCGGCCTTCAGGAAACTTCTGCGCGTCGATTTGTGCGCCGGATCGTCGTTTTTCGCCATCGGCTCCTCCCGGACAGCGGATGCATAGATACATTCGATTATTTCTATGTATCATGCGAATCCGGCTTTGTCGAACCGGAATCGACCCGCGTCGACGGTTTTTCAGCCGATGATCTTGACCGACCTGTTCTCGGGCAGGGAGACGATCGGGTTGGCGGCGAGCCAGGTTTCGACCACGTCCCAAATCGGAGGGCCTTCGGTGGCTTCGTTGATCGAAGCCCAGCCGGCAACCGCATATTCCTTCGCCGGATCGACCGCTTCGCCGGTCTTGAGCATGGTCATCGACGAAATCCGGCTGCCCATCGCGGCATCGGGATTGATGGAGTACCCCATGCCGCCCACACGCACCATGTCGCCGCCCTGCTGGTAATAGGGATCGGGATTGAACAGATTGTCGGCAACGTCCTCGAGGATGTCCTTCAGCATCTGGCCGGTCATCATCGAGCGGTAGGCGGCGGGGTACGTCATGCCGCAGGCGTTGTAGAGGTCCTCGGTCGTGATCGTCTGGCCCGGCAAGACCGACGTCCCCCACCTGAAGCCGGGCGACAGCGCGATGTCGGCCTCGCGCACGTCCAGGAGCGCCTGACAGATCATGTCGTCGAAGGTGCCGTTGAAGTTGCCACGCCGGTAGAGCAGCGTCTCGGTCGTCGCCAGTTCCCGCTTCAGTTCGGCTTCGAACGGCGCACGCAGGTCCCCGACGAGCCGCGTCATGTCGGCATCCGGCGCGATCACGTCGGAGAAGACGGGGATCAGCCTGTGGCGGAACCCCTTCATCTCGCCGCCGCCGACATCGAGATCGAGCCTCGTGACGAACTTGCCGTGAGAGCCCGAGGCGATCAGCAGTGTCTTGCCGACGACCACCGGTTCCGGCAGCGCATCGTGCGTGTGGGCGGTCAGGATGACGTCGATGCCGGGAACCCGCGCCGCCAGCTTCCGGTCGACGTCGAAGCCATTGTGCGACAGCAGCACGATCAGGTCGGCGCCATCGGCGCGTGCCGCCTCGACGTTGCTGGCGACATCCTCCTCGCGGATACCGAACGACCAGTTCGGAAACATCCACCTCGGGTTGGCGATGGGCGTGTAGGGGAAGGCTTGGCCGAGCACGGCGATCCTGACCCCGCCCCGTTCGAAGACCTTGTAGGCGTCGAAGGCCGGCTCGTTCCACTCGGCGTCGTAGATGTTGCCGCCGAGGAACGCGAACGGCAGGCCGTCGATGATCTCCTGGACGCGGTCGGCGCCGTAGGTGAACTCCCAGTGCCCCGTCATCGCGTCAGGCGACAGCGCGTTCATTGCATCGACCATGTCCTGCCCGGCGGTCTGCAGCGAGGTGTAGCTACCCTGCCATGTGTCGCCGCCGTCGAGCAGCAGCATACCGTCGCCCCGCTCGGCGCGGATGCGCTTCACGATCGTCGCGATGCGGTCCAACCCGCCCATCTTTCCGTAGGTTCGGGCAAGCGCGACATAGTCTTCCGAGGTCAGCGCGTAGGCGGCGGGACTGCCCGGCTCGATTCCGTAAAGCTTGAGGAAATCGGCGCCCGTGACATGCGGCGGCAGACCCGCGGCCGTCCCGACGCCGAGATTGATCGACGGCTCTCGAAAGTAAACCGGCACCAGCTGGGCATGGATGTCGGTCAGGTGCACGAGCGTCACGTTGCCGTAGCTCTCGAAATCCAGAAGATCGGCTTCGCTCAGGCGCTGCTGGGCGGACGCGCGGGACCAGCGTCCGTTCATGCCCGGCCCTGCGATTGCCGAAAGCGCGGCCGTGGCCATCAGGAATTCGCGGCGGGTAAACATCTCGGTTGCCTCCGGCAAAGGAATGCCCGGTCCGCCGTCGCGGACGGCGGAGAGAACCGGGCAGAGCGTATATCGTGCGTTGCGGGAGGAGCTTGCCGCTCCCGCCCGCTACTGGCGGACTGCCGGCGTCTCGACCGAAAGGCCGGTGCCGCGCCAAGTCACGTAGACTTCGAGCGCCATGAGTTCGTCCGAGAAGGCGGCCGGAAACTCGGCGCGCGTGTCGCGGATGCAGCCGCGGAAACGGTTGTGCAGCGACACCATGCCGCCCGTGTTGAAGCGGTAGGTCGGAAAGCCGTTGACCTGTCCCTGGCTCAGATGGTCGGCACGGATGTTCTTGCCCATGATTGCCTCGTGGCAGGAGGCGCACGCAAGGTTCAGCTGCCCTGTGCGCGTGTAATAGACCTCCTT
>CATMOC010000344.1 GCA_950071955.1 uncultured Mesorhizobium sp.
ACGGCATAGAGGGGATCGCCAATCTCGACACGCTGCCGGCGTCCGGTGCGACGATCGTCGTCGGCGCGCCGAAAATCCGCGGCGGCACCGGCGGTCCCGCGCGCATCTTCGCGATGGTCTGAGGCGTTGCAGGTCTGGACAAGGGCCGCGATTTGACGCTTCCATCCTTCCGTTCGCGGTCGGGCCGCGTTCGGGAGGAGACCATGACGTTCGATTACGTGATCGCCGGCGGCGGGTCCGCCGGCGCGACTTTGGCGTCCCGGCTGTCGGAAGACCCCTCGGTCAGCGTCTGCCTGCTGGAAGCCGGGGGGGATGGCCGCGAGCTCCTCATCCGCGTTCCGGTCGGCATTGCCGCCATGCTGCCGGGACGGCCAAGAATCAACAACTGGGCCTTCCAGACCGAGCCGCAGCCGGGGCTTAACGGCCGCCGCGGCTACCAGCCGCGCGGACGTACGCTCGGCGGATCGAGCGCGATCAATGCGATGCTCTACGTCCGGGGACACCCTACCGATTATGACGACTGGGCCCAAGGCGGCTGCGCTGGCTGGTCGTGGAACGACGTGCTTCCCTATTTCCGCAAGGCGGAGGGCAATCAACGCGGCGGAGACCCCCTGCACGGCGCCGACGGTCCGTTGCAAGTCCGCGACCAGGCGAACCCGCGACCCCTGGCGCACGCCTTCATCGAGGCCTGCGCCCAGCACCAGATCCGCCGCAACGACGACTTCAACGGGCCGGAGCAGGAAGGCGCCGGCCTTTATCAGGTCACGCAGTTCCACGACTCCCGCCGCCGCGGAGAACGCTGTTCGGCGGCCGCGGCCTACCTGCACCCGGCCATGCAACGCAAGAACCTGACCGTGGTGACCGGCGCGCATGCGACTCGGATTTCCTTCGACGGCAGGCGTGCCACCGGCGTCCATTATCGCCGCGGCAGAACGGAGCATCTGGCCGAGGCAAGGCGCGAGGTGATCGTCTCGGCGGGCGCCTTCGGCTCGCCGCAACTTCTCATGCTCTCGGGGATAGGAGAGCCGGAGGAACTGCGCGCCCACGGCATCGACGTGCGTCATGCGCTTCCCGGCGTGGGCCGCAACCTCCAGGACCATCTCGATTTCATCCTGTCGTGGAAGACGAAGCACACCGACTGCTTCGGCATCGGCCCCCGGGGCGCGTGGAACCTTGTACGTCATGCCCTGCAATGGCGGCGCGACGGCACGGGAATGCTGTCGTCGCCGATCGCGGAGGCCGGCGCCTTCGTCAGGTCGTCGCCGCAAGCGGAGCGCCCCGACCTGCAGATGCACTTCTGCATCGGCATCGTCGACGACCACACCCGCAAGATCCATCTCGGCTTCGGCTATTCCTGCCACGTCTGCGTCCTGAGGCCGCATTCGCGCGGCACGGTCGGGCTGTCGAGCGCCGATCCGCAAGCGGCGCCGCGCATCGATCCCGCCTTCCTGTCTGACGAGCGCGACGCGGACCTGCTGCTTCGGGGCGCCCGGCTGATGCGCGACATCCTCGCCGCGCCGGCCTTCGCGGCGTACCGGCACAAGGAGATCTATACCGCCGGCATAGAGACCGATGCGGAACTCATGCAGCACATCCGAGCACGCGCCGATACGATCTACCCCCCCGTCGGGACCTGCCGGATGGGCAGCGACGAGGGTGCGGTCGTCGATCCGGAACTGCGCGTGCGCGGGTTCGAAGGCCTGCGCGTCGTGGACGCCTCGATCATGCCGACGCTGATCGGCGGCAACACGAACGCGCCGACCATCATGATCGCCGAGAAGGCGGCCGACCTGATCCGCGCGGCCACTTGAGCGGCTTCGCGCTCAGCGTGCGGCTGCAAGTCTGGGATCGGCTGCGAACACTGCGATCGGCAGATCCATGCGCACGGCAGGCCAGTCGCAGAGCGCCTTCGCGCCATGAGCCGAGAGCGCCAGCCGCCAGGTGCTCTTCCGCAAGGGCTCGGGTCGCGCGAAGGCCCTGCAGGTGAGGATCGCGAGATTCGGCCGGCCATCGGGGTCGCGGACCGATGCATAGCGGATGATCTCCACGCCGGCCTCCCGCGCACGATCTGCCAGTGCCAGGCACGCGGAATAGTCGGTCAGGCGCGTCCATGCATCCGCATGTGTTAGGAAGGGCGAGCGCAGGAGATCGATGGATCGGGCGGTCGAGTGCGTTGCCTCGAACGCGGTAAACTCCAGGGGGTTCGCCGGCCAAGGCGTGGCGGGGCTCTCGGCGAAGAAGAGCAAGCGGTAAAAGGCGGTTTCCGCGACCGCCGTCTCGATCTGCTCCGCGGCGTAGTAGACGCCGGGTGAAAAGCCTTCGCGCCGGAAGCGTGAGTTTCCGGGATAACGTCCGTACCTGAAGGGCGTCGAAAGAAGGTAATGAAGCCCCGCACATTCAGGCGGGACCGGTGGCTTGGTGCGTTCGAGTTCGGTCTCGAGCACGGCCTGCTCGTCCAACGTGTCGGTGAGTTTCATGGTCGAGACGCGATGCTGGGCTTCCACCAGCCGCCAACAGGTCCCCTCCAGCGGGACGGCTTCAGAGAGGAGCGCGCCGGGCGTCCAGGTAGCCGAGGACATGCGTCAGCCCGTCTATGGTGCGGATGCGCTCGAGCGGAACGCCACCCAGCGCGTCGTTGCGATTGCGCATCCACGCGCGCGACACCCCGTCGTCGCCGCCGACGATCGCATCCAGAGACCGGTACAGCCGGACGAAGAGCAGCGCGAGTTCGTACGGCTTCCCGGCCAGCCGCGCAGTGCCCGCGTCCTGTTTCAGCCGCGACAGGGTGGCCTCGGAAACACCGATGATCGAGGCAAGATCGCGCCCGCTGACGCCAAGCTTCTCTGCCGCGCGCAAGGTCGCCTTCGCTACCACCGCTTCACGGTGAGGCGCTTCCCTTCTAGGATCTTCCAGAACCATCGATTTCTCCTGAAAGGAAATGTAGTACTGCTTTCAGCAGAAATCAACGCCTGTCGCTGCCTTGCTCTGACGATAGAAGAAGCGGCGCAGGGCGGTCGACACCGCTTTCCTCTCCCCGTCGAGCGAGGGAGAGGTGGCCGCGCGGCGGACGGAGTGGGGGGCGATCTATCTGACCGTCAATCCGATTTCCTGGCCCGCGGCGTCACCCGCATCGGCAGCCCGCCCTCCGGCTGCGTCGTGAGCTTCTGCACCGGCCAGGGCTTGGTTTCCGCCACCGTGTCGAAGCGGAAACGCGACAGGAGGACGCCGAGCGCGATCACCGCCTCCTGCATCGCGAAGCTGGCGCCGATGCAGATGCGCGGACCCGCGCCAAAGGGCAGGTACTGGAAGCGGTCGATCCTGTCGCGGTTTTCCGGCAGGAAGCGCTCCGGCATGAAGGCTTCCGGATTGTCCCACAGCTTGCGGTGCCGGTGCACGGTCCACGGCATCACCTGGATCTGCGCGCCCTTGCGGATGTGCAGGTCCTCGTAGGTCTCGTCCTCGATCGCCTCGCGGCTGATCGAAGCCGCCGGCGGATAGAGCCGCATCGCCTCCTCGAAGGCGGCGCGGGTCACAGGCATGGCGTCCAGCCACTTCACCGGGTCGGGCTCGCGCGCTAGGACCGCGTCGATCTCGGCCTCCACCCTGTCGCGCTCCCACGGAGCTTCGGCCAGGCAATAGAGCGTCCAGCCCAGCGCGCGCGCCGTTGTCTCGTGGCCGGCGCCGATGAAGGTGATGATGTTGTCGGCGATCTCCTCGCGCGACAGGCCCTGCGGGCCTTCGGCCTTGAGCAGCAGGGTCAGGAAATCGTTGGGCGTGCCCTCGGGATCGCGCTCCAGCTTCTCCTTGCGCATCCGCGCCGTGTCGGCCACGAGGCGACGGAAGAAGGCCATGGTGCGGGCGCCGCGGATTCGCGTGAAGCGCGGCAGCCAGTCCGGCGCTCCGAGGAGGTCGAGCGGGTCGACGCGGCCCATGGTCTCGAAGAGATGGTCGACTTGCTTGGCGAAGCTGCCCGGCTCGCCCGCGATCTCGCCGGAAAACAGCGTCTCGGCCAGGATGTCGTAGGTCAGCATCGTCATGTCGCGGGCAACGTCCACCGTGTCGGTCTCGCCCTCGTAGCGCTCTGCAAAGGCTTCCGTCCGGCGCAGCATGGGCGCGGCGAAGCCGTTGATGTGGCGCGGCGTGAAGACCGGCGCCATCGCCTTGCGCGACCGCTTCCACACGTCGCCTTCCGCCGTCAACAGCCCGTCGCGCAGAATCGGCCGCAGGATCTTCTGGCGCACGCGCGCCATCTTGTAGTTCTTCGCGTTGTCCACCAGCACGTGCCGGATCAGGCCCGGATCGTTGGCGATCACCAGTGGCCCGCCAACGCCGGTCGATATCGAGATCCATTTTTCGTTGTAGGAAGGCTCGCCCCACAGTTCGAGCGGGTTGCGGTAGACGATGCGCAGCATCTGCAGCAGCGACGGCGGCTTGGTGCGCGGCTTCGGCGCGGGCGGGACGAAGGGGGCTGGAACGGCGTCCATATGGCGGATCTCCTTGCCTGCGAATATAGGCGCGCGACCGGGGCGCACAAAGCCACGACCGTGCCAATTCGGCGAGGCTGTCCGGCATCTTCGAGAAAGCGCCACAAAGCCGGTGAAAGAAGGGCCGAAACGCCCGCGAAAATTGGAAAAACGACGCGGAAGTCCCTATATCTCATCCATGTTGGGGCGTTGATTCGCAGCCCCTTTCCCGCGCTGCCGCAGCGATCTCAAGACGACAGGTTTTCATGAGCGAAACGACCGTAGAACTTCCCGGCGCACAGGCCGAATACGGCGCGGATTCCATCAAGGTTCTCAAAGGCCTGGACGCCGTGCGCAAACGGCCGGGCATGTATATCGGCGACACCGACGACGGCTCGGGCCTGCACCACATGGTGTTCGAAGTCTCCGACAACGCGATCGACGAGGCTCTGGCGG
>CATMOC010000345.1 GCA_950071955.1 uncultured Mesorhizobium sp.
GCAAAGCGTATTATTGCCTCGAATATGCCCTTCGGTGTGATCACGGCCTTTGTCTGGTACAGCTTTTTACTGATTCAACTGATTAATCTGCTGGCAATGCCATTCGGCGGCTCTGCACCTGAACCCCTGCTCAGCTACGCAAACTTGATGCTTTATAGGACTTTCACTGGTTGCCAGCTCTCCAAAGCCAGCGATTTCGTCACGCTTGCCCAAGAGCGTTTCCCACCCGACATCCGCATCCAACGCAGCAAAGGGATCTTGCCCCAAATCTTGTGCGCGGGCCATGGCATCAATGGACGCGCCGAAGAGCTGCATCAGCTTGCCAACCTTGGTCTTGCCCATACGCCAGACCTCCTCCTGGCGATTGCGGGATCTTGAGAAGAGCTGGCCGGTCAGTCGCTCGAACATGGCGATCGTCGCATCGGTGAGCGTGATGGATAAATCCGCCATCTGCGCCGCGACCGTAGCGATCCGCCGCCGTTCACCAAAATCGTTCAGCAAGCTCACAGGCGCCACAGCGCCCTCGCGCGCGAACTTGAGCAGCCGGTCAGGGTGGAGGCCGTGCCCAAGGTTTGGCGGCATGTTCAGCGATCGCAGATATTTCAGGCGATCCAGAAGCGCGGTCATGCTGGCCGGGCTGGCGGGCGTCATCATCGTCATCCGACCGGGCGGCTCGGCCTTCCAGTATGCGGCTCTCCTGCCGCTCTTCTCGGCATTCTTCTATGCCCTGCTCCAGATCACGACGCGCAAGATCGGTGTGACGGAGAAGGCCTCGACGCTGACCTTCTACCTGAACTTCATCTTCATCCTTTTTTCGGGCACGATCGGGCTGATGTTCGGCGACGGCCGATTCAGCGGCTCCGGCAACGCCAATCTCGAATTCCTGCTACGCGCCTGGATTTGGCCGCCGGCAACCGACTTCCTCCTGCTCGCCGGCATCGGCGTCCTCGGCTCGATCGGCGGCTATCTCGTTAGCCAGGCCTATCGGATCTCGCAGGCTGGGCTCATCGCGCCATTCGAATACGTCGCCATGCCGCTCGCGATCCTCTGGAGCATCGCGCTCTGGGGCGACTGGCCGGACGCGATCGCCTGGCTCGGCATCGTTCTGATCGCTGGCGCGGGACTATTCGTATTCCTGAGGGAAATGGCGCTCGGCAATCCCCTGCGCTAGAAGGCTGCCCTGCGCCGGGGGCGGTGATCAGACGAGCTTGCGTTCGAAGATCAGCGCCGGGATGCCAGAATCCTGCCTGCCGCAGTTCTGCGTGCTGCCCGCTTCGACGAACCCTTCCGCCGTGTAGAAGCCGATCGCCCGGGCGTTCGCCGCCTCCACCTCGAGCCGGACGGTGTCAGCATCGGGAAAGCTGTCGATGATCTCGTCGAGCAGCATGCCGCCTATGCCGCGGCCCTGGCGGCCCTGGCGCACGTAAAGCTGGTGCAACACCACCGTCTTGCCTTCATCGGAAGCGCTGGCGAAGGCCATTCCGGCGATCTCGGACCCGTCGTCGGCGACGATGAATTCGGCGTCCAGGCGGTCGAGCCGCGCCTTAAGCGAAGCGAGCGCGTGCCAGTCGTCGTTGATGGCGGCCACGCGGTCCGCCCCGTAGATGGCATCGTAGGTCGCGTGCCAGGTCTCCACCAAGAGATCGCGGATCGCGGGCAGGTCGAGGACGCCTGCGGTGCGGACGAACATGCTCACTCGACCCCGAGCTTTTCCTTCACCAGCGCATTGACCGCCTGGGGATTGGCCTTGCCGCCGGTGGCCTTCATCACCTGGCCGACGAACCAGCCGGCCATGCTCGGCTTCGCCTTCGCCTGTTCGACCTTGTCCGGGTTGGCCGCAATGACCTCGTCCACCGCCTTCTCGATCGCGCCGGTGTCCGTTACCTGCTTCATGCCGCGGCTCTCGACCAGCGCGCGCGGGTCTCCGCCCTCGTTCCAGACGAGTTCGAAGAGGTCCTTGGCGATCTTGCCGGAAATCGTGCCCTCCCGGATCAGGTCGATGATCGCGCCGAGCTGGGCGGCCGAAACCGGAGTCGCTTCAATGTCCTTGCCGGACTTGTTCAAGGCGCCCAGGAGGTCGTTGATGACCCAGTTCGCCGCCGTCTTGCCGTCGCGGCCCGCTGCGACCTTCTCGAAGAAGTCGGCCGTCGCCTTCTCGGCCACCAGCACGGAGGCGTCGTAGGCCGACAGCCCCATCTCCTTGACGAAGCGCTGCTTCTTCTGGTCGGGAAGCTCGGGCAGGCCTTCGGCGAGCGCATCGACATAGGCCTGGTCGAACTCCAGCGGCAAGAGATCAGGATCGGGGAAATAGCGGTAGTCGTGCGCCTCTTCCTTGGAGCGCATCGAACGCGTCTCCCCCTTCACCGGGTCGAAGAGCCGAGTTTCCTGGTCGATCGTGCCGCCGTCCTCGATGATCGCGATCTGGCGCCGCGCCTCGGATTCGATCGCCTGGCCGATGAAGCGGATCGAGTTGACGTTCTTGATCTCGCAGCGCGTGCCGAACTCGCCGCCGGGCTTGCGCACCGAGACGTTGACGTCGGCGCGCAGCGAGCCCTCGTCCATGTTGCCGTCGCAGGTCCCGAGATAGCGCATGATGGTGCGCAGCTTGGTCACATAGGCTTTCGCCTCGTCGGCGGAGCGGATGTCGGGCTTCGACACGATCTCCATCAGCGCGACGCCCGAGCGGTTCAGGTCGACATAGGACATGGTCGGATGCTGGTCGTGCAGGGATTTTCCCGCGTCCTGTTCCAGATGGAGACGTTCGATCCCAACCTCGATGTCCTCGAAATTGCCCTGACGGTCCGGGCCGACCGAAACCACCACCTTGCCCTCGCCGACGATCGGCTGCTTGTACTGCGAGATCTGGTAGCCCTGCGGCAGGTCGGGATAGAAATAGTTCTTTCGGTCGAACACGGAGCGGAGGTTGATCTGCGCCTTCAGCCCCAGCCCGGTGCGGATCGCCTGTTTCACGCACTCCTCGTTGATCACCGGCAGCATGCCGGGCATGGCCGCGTCGACCAGGCTGACGTTTGCGTTGGGCGCGGCGCCGAAGTCGGTCGAGGCGCCAGAGAAGAGCTTGGAGTTCGAGGTCACCTGCGCGTGCACCTCCAGCCCGACGATGATCTCCCAATCGCCGGTCGCGCCGGAAATCAGCCGCTTCGGATCGGGCGTGCGCGTGTCGATGATGCTCATTGCGGCTCGAAAACCTCGAAAATCGGGACTTGGCCGTTGGCTAGAACAATCCCTGCGGCGTGGCAAGGCTTGCCGCGCTTGATCCATGTCAAGGCGTGCGGTCGCCGACGGATCGATATTTGTTTTCAGATTCTCGCGGAGGCACAGCGTCATGGGATACTTCAATATTCTCGACCGCATTTCGAACCGGGCCGATCTCATGGAGCGCATGATGCGCAAGCTCGACGTGCGCGAGGCGGTGACGCAAATGCCGGATGCGCCGTCGGTCATGCGCAACGCCACGTTCCGCTGCCTCTCGTGCGGCCACGCGGAGGAATGCGCCTCCTGGCTCGACAAGGCCGCCGCTCCGGCGCATGCCCCCGGCTACTGCCGCAACCGCGAACTCTTCGATTTCGTCGCCGACGCGTAGCCTCAATCCACGCTTTCCATAGGTGGAGGCGCGAAAGGTGGCGGCCGTGGAGCGGCCACCAGATTCGCAGCCTCAGTCGAGCTTCCGCGCTATGCAGTAGCGATGTAGTTGCGGATTTCCTGCGCCTCGTGCTCGACCTCCTCGATGCGCTTCTTGACAACGTCGCCGATCGAGATGATGCCGACGAGCTTGCCGTCGCGTTCCACTGGTAGGTGCCGGAAGCGCCCGGCGGTCATGATTTCCATCACCTCGTTGATCGTGTTCTCCTCGTGACAGACCTTCACCTTCGAGGTCATCGCCGAAGAGAGCGGCTTCTCGAGCATGGAAGGTCCCTCCGCGCTCAGCATGCGCACGATGTCGCGCTCGGAAAGGATGCCGCCTATGCGGCCTCCTCCCCTGGTGACGACGATGGCGCCGATGCGCTTTTCCGCCAGGAGCTCCACTGCCTGCGCGAGCGAACTCTCCGGATCGATGGTGACGACGTCATTCCCCTTTTCGGCGAGAATGTTCTTGACGAGCATGTACGTCCTCCTTCCGCGGCCATTCGGCGTCTCACCCCCGCCTGCCGCTGAACTGCATCGTGCTATCGGAATCGGTCCAATGCAAGAAGGATCAGGACCGTCTCGTTCTGCGGTCGAACAGGCGGATGCCAAGGAAACCCGCGAGGAAGCCGCCAATATGCGCCTCCCATGCGATCATGCCGTCGGCTCCCGGAATCCCGCTGGCGAGCCCTGTCGCGAGGTTCACGATCATCCACACCGCGAGGAAGGTGACGACCGCCCGGGACCGGAAAGTCTCGACGATCGACAGCAGCGGCCCCGAAAAGGTCGACGGGCCCCTGCCGCGTTCGGTCCTGAAGCCGAAACGGGCGGCAGCGCCCATCATGCCGGAGATCGCGCCCGATGCTCCGACCAGCGGCGCCTGGCTGTCCATGTGCAGCACGTAGTGCAGCCCTACGGCCGCCAGCGAGGTCGCGCACCAGAAAAGGACGAACCGCCCTGCCCCCAGCCGCGTCGCGAGCGGCGATCCGAAGGCCGCCAGCCAGATCATGTTGATGGCGAGATGCGCCACGCTGCCATGGAGGAGCGAATAGGTAAGGGGGCTCGTCACCGCCCATATCTCGAACAGATACTGACCGGAGTAGCGGACGGGAATGAATGCCCCCGCGATGATCAACTCGAGATCCTGCTGCGGCGACAGCACGTAGAGCCGCACGAGGTGGATGGCCACGCAGGCGGCGATGAAGGCGAGCACGACGCGGGGAATATTGAAGGCCGGCTCACGCCTTTGCGGCGGCGGCGGCGGCCC
>CATMOC010000346.1 GCA_950071955.1 uncultured Mesorhizobium sp.
ATATCGGACCGGCTCCGGCTGCCGAAAGCTATCTGGTCGCGGAAAAGATCATTCAGGCCTGCCGCGACAGCGGCGCCGAGGCGGTGCATCCGGGCTACGGCTTCCTGTCGGAACGCGCTTCCTTCTGCGAGGCGCTGGAGGCCGAGGGCATCGTCTTCATCGGGCCCAAGCCGAAGGCAATTCGTGCGATGGGCGACAAGATCGAATCGAAGAAGTTCGCCAATGCGGCAAAGGTGAACACCGTGCCGGGCTGGCTCGGCGTCATCGAGGACGCCGATCATGCAGTGAGGATCGCCGGGGAGATCGGCTATCCTGTGATGCTCAAGGCGTCCGCCGGCGGCGGCGGCAAGGGCATGCGCATTGCCTGGAACGACGCCGAGTGCCGCGAAGGTTTCCAGTCTTCGAAGAACGAGGCGAAGTCCTCCTTCGGCGACGACCGCGTCTTCATCGAGAAGTTCGTCGTCGACCCGCGCCACATCGAGATCCAGGTGCTCGGCGACGGCCACGGCAACGTCGTCTATCTCGGCGAGCGCGAATGTTCCATCCAGCGCCGCAACCAGAAGGTCGTGGAAGAGGCCCCGTCGCCCTTTCTCGACGAGGCGACCCGGCGCGCCATGGGCGAGCAGTCGGTCGCTCTCGCCAAGGCCGTGGAATACCAGAGCGCGGGCACGGTGGAATTCATCGTCGACAAGGAGCGCAACTTCTACTTCCTCGAGATGAACACGCGTCTGCAGGTCGAGCATCCCGTGACCGAACTGATCACCGGCATCGATCTGGTGGAGCAGATGATCCGCGTCGCCGCGGGCGAGAAACTGTCGATCCGCCAGGAGGACGTGAAACTGAACGGTTGGGCGGTCGAGAGCAGGCTCTACGCCGAGGATCCCTATCGCAATTTCCTGCCGTCGATCGGCCGCCTGACGCGCTACCGGCCGCCGCAGGAGGGGCGTTTCGGCGACGTGGTGATCCGCAACGACACCGGCGTCACCGAAGGCGCCGAAATCTCGATGTTCTACGACCCGATGATCGCCAAGCTCTGCACCTGGGCGCCGACTCGCATCGAGGCAATCGACGCGATGTCGGACGCGCTCGACGCGTTCGTGGTCGACGGGATCGAGCACAACATCCCCTTCCTCGCGGCGCTGATGCAGCATCCCCGCTGGCGTGAAGGGCGGCTTTCGACCGCCTTCATCGCGGAAGAGTATCCGGACGGTTTCGAACCCATCCTTCCGACCGACGAGGAAAAGATCATCCTGGCCGCTGTCGCCCTGTCGGTCGAACTCCTGCGCAAGGATCGGCTGGACCGGCTGACCGGCCGTCTGGCACCCCACTCCGGCGTGCTGAAGGCCGACTGGGAGGTCAAGATCGGCGACGAGTACATTCCCGTCAGCATCACGGAAGGGATGATCTCGATCCCCTTCGAGATGGATGTCTGCGTCGCGGGGGGCGAACCATTGACCGTAGCGTCCGCCTGGCGTCCCGGCGAGGCGGTGTGGCAGGGAACCGTCGGGAAACGTTCCGTGACGGCGCAGCTGCGGCCGATCGCCAACGGCCTTCGCATCGCCTGGAAGGGCATGTCGGTGACGGCCCGCGCCATGCTGCCGGCGACCGCCGCACTCGACCGGCTGATGCCTGTCAAGTTGCCGCCGGACACCTCTAAGCTGCTTCTGTGCCCGATGCCGGGAATGGTCGTCTCGATCGCGGTCGAGGAAGGGCAGGAGGTCAAGGCCGGCGAGACGCTGGCCGTCGTCGAGGCCATGAAGATGGAGAATGTGCTCCGCGCCGACCGCGACCTGACGGTCACGAAGGTGAACGCCAAACCGGGCGAGAGTCTTGCGGTCGACGCCGTGATCATGGAGTTCGCCTGAAGTACGTTTGATTCCGGTTCTGCGGCGGATTACATTCCCACCATTCCCCCGACCTTCGAATGCTGCCGGGGAGGGGCCTGATTCGACGGCTTACGGCTTGTTGCCGAGGCGCTTCACGGAAATCCTGATTCGCAGCTTTGCAAGGCGTGTGCGTGAGGGCCGGGCCTCGCGAACGATCCGTACTGAGTAGTGGACAGCCCGACATCACGGCTTTCGGCACTTGCCGCCTGTGACTCCCGCAACGATGATGCCACAGCAATTCCCGGAAGCCCCGAGTCTCATGGCCGAAGAACGCAAGATCCGCGATCCGCTGAAGCGCGCCGCGGCGGAAGCCGCCGCTCCGCCGGCGCGCGTGCGCACCTTCATCCACCTTCGCGTCCACTCGGCCTATTCGCTGCTCGAAGGCGCGCTGCCGCTGAAGAAGATCGTGGCGCATGCGGTTGCCGACGGCGCGCCGGCGATCGCGGTGGCCGACACGTCCAATCTCTTCGGCGCGCTGGAATTCGCGCAGTATGCCGCAAAGGACGGCGTCCAGCCGATCATCGCCTGCCAGCTGGAACTCGCCTTTCTGGGCGAGGAACCACAGTCGAGCCGCGGCCACGGGCGAGCCGCCGGCCGGGAGCGCGCGTCGGTCGTGCTGATCGCGGCCACCGAGGCGGGTTACGCCAATCTGGTGCGCCTCGTCAGCCGGGCTTATCTGGAGACGCCTCCGGGAGACCCGGTGCAGGTGCGCGAGGAGTGGCTCGCCGCGCTGTCTGACGGCGTCATCTGCCTGACGGGCGGCGAGGGCGGCCCGATCGGCTGCGCCCTGAAGGGGGACCGTCCCGCATTGGCCGAGGACCGCCTGCTCAGGCTGAAAAGCGTCTACGGCGACCGCCTCTACGTCGAATTGCAGCGTCCGAAGGGCTACGACCGCGCGGTCGAGGCGGCGACGGTGGAACTCGCCTATGCGCACGACCTGCCGCTCGTCGCCACCAACGAGGCGTTTTTCCCGACGCGCGACGACTACGACGCGCATGACGCGCTGATCGCCATCGCCGAAGGGTCGGTGATCGGCGACGACAACCGCAGGCGACTGACGCCGGACAATTTTCTCAAGTCACAGGGCGAGATGTCCGCACTCTTCGCGGACCTGCCGGAAGCGATCGACAACACCGTCGAAATCGCCATGCGCTGTTCCTACTATCCGAGGAACCGCAGCCCGATCCTGCCGCGCTTCACGTCCGCGTCCGCCGACGATGCCGAAGCCGCCGAACTGGCCGAGACGGAGGAACTGAAGCGCCAGGCGCGCGAGGGCCTCGCAATGCGGCTGGAAACGCTTGGCGCCTCGCCCGGATACACCCACGAGCAATATGCCGAACGGCTCGAATACGAGCTCGGCGTCATCGAGCGGATGAAGTATCCGGGCTACTTCCTGATCGTCGCAGACTTCATCAAGTGGGCCAAGGCGCACGACATCCCCGTCGGTCCGGGGCGCGGTTCGGGCGCCGGCTCGCTGGTCGCCTATGCGCTGACGATCACCGACGTCGACCCGCTGCGCTTCTCGCTGCTGTTCGAGCGCTTCCTCAATCCCGACCGCGTGTCGATGCCCGACTTCGACATCGACTTCTGCCAGGATCGCCGCGACGAGGTGATCCGCTACGTGCAGGAGAAATACGGCCGCGACCAGGTGGCCCAGATCATCACCTTCGGCACGCTGCAGGCGAGGGCGGTGCTTCGCGACGTCGGGCGCGTGCTGCAGATGCCCTACGGCCAGGTGGACCGGCTGTGCAAAATGGTGCCTGCCAACCCCGCCAATCCGGTCAAGCTCGCCGACGCCATCGCCGCCGAGCCGCGCTTCCAGGAGGAGATGGACAAGGAACCGATCGTCGTGCAGCTGCTCGACATCGCCAAGAAGCTCGAAGGCCTCTCCCGCCACGCATCCACCCATGCGGCGGGCATCGTCATCGGCGACCGGCCGCTGTCGGAACTCGTGCCGATGTACCGCGATCCGCGCTCCGACATGCCGGTCACGCAGTTCAACATGAAGAAGGTCGAGGACGCCGGACTGGTCAAGTTCGACTTCCTCGGCCTGAAGACGCTGACGGTGCTGGACACCGCCGTGAAGCTCGTCAAGCGGCGCGGCATCGACATCGATCTCGCCAGGCTGCCGCTGGACGACGAGAAGACCTACCAGATGCTGGCGCGCGGCGAGGTCGTCGGGGTGTTCCAGGTGGAATCGGCCGGCATGCGCAAGGCGCTGATCGGCATGAAGCCCGACCGCATCGAGGACATCATCGCGCTGGTGGCGCTCTATCGTCCCGGCCCGATGGAGAACATTCCGACCTACAACGCGCGCAAGCACGGCGAGGAGGAGATCGCCTCGATCCATCCGAAAATCGACCACCTGGTGAAGGAGACGCAAGGCGTCATCGTCTATCAGGAACAGGTGATGCAGATCGCCCAGGAACTGGCTGGCTACACGCTCGGACAGGCCGATCTCCTGCGCCGCGCCATGGGCAAGAAGATCCGCGCCGAGATGGACAAGCAGCGCGGCGTCTTCGTCGAAGGCGCGGTGAAGAACGGCGTTTCCAAGCAGCAGTCCGACTTCATCTTCGACCTTTTGGCGAAGTTCGCCGACTACGGCTTCAACAAGTCGCACGCCGCCGCCTATGCCATCGTCTCCTACCAGACCGCCTACATGAAGGCGCACTATCCGGTCGAATTCCTGGCCGCTTCCATGACGCTCGATATGAACAACACCGACAAGCTTGCCGACTTCCGGCAGGACGCCCTGCGCCTCGGTATCGAGGTGGTGGCGCCTTCGGTGAAGACGTCCTACCGCGCCTTCGAGGTCGGCGAGAACCGCATCTACTACGCGCTCGCCGCCATCAAGGGCGTGGGGGAGGCCGCCGTCGAGCACATCGTGGCAAAGCGCAAGGAAAAGCAGTTCGAGACCCTTGAGGATTTCTGCGAGCGCATCGATCCCAGGATCGTCGGCAAGCGGGTGCTGGAAAGCCTTGTCTGCGCCGGCGCGCTGGACTGTTTCCAGCGCGGCCGGGCC
>CATMOC010000347.1 GCA_950071955.1 uncultured Mesorhizobium sp.
GAACGGGCGGTACCGGCCGGAAAGCGCCCCGATCCGAAGCTGCTGATCGTGGCGCCGATGTCTGGACACTACGCCACGCTGCTGCGCGGTACGGTCGAGGCCATGCTTCCGCACGCGGATGTCTACATCACCGACTGGGCGGATGCCCGCATGGTGCCGCTTTCGGAGGGCCGGTTCGACCTCGACGACTACATCGACTACGTGATCGAGATGCTGCACGCGCTGGGACCGAACGTGCATGTCATGGGAGTGTGCCAGCCGGCCGTGCCGGTCATCGCGGCCGTGGCACTGATGGAAGCGCGGGGCGATCCGCTGTCGCCCTCGACGATGACGTTGATGGGCGGCCCGATCGACACGCGCAAGAACCCCACCGCGGTCAACCTGCTGGCCGAGGAGAAGGGCATCGAGTGGTTCCGCAACAACGTCATCATGCAGGTGCCGTGGCCGGAACCCGGTTTCATGCGCGACGTCTATCCAGGCTTCCTGCAACTTTCCGGCTTCATGAGCATGAACCTCGACCGGCACATTATCGCCCACAAGGACTTCTTCATGCACCTGGTCAAGCATGACGGAGATTCGGCCGAGAAGCATCGCGACTTCTACGACGAATACCTGGCCGTGATGGACCTGACTGCCGAGTTCTACCTCCAGACGGTTGAGACGGTCTTCGTCAACCACGACCTCCCCAAAGGCACGATGAAGCATCGCGGAGAACCGGTCGACCTGACCGCGATACGCACCGTCGCGCTGATGACCGTGGAGGGCGAGAACGACGACATTTCCGGGCTGGGGCAGACGAAGGCCGCCCAGACCCTCTGCGTGAACATCCCTGCCGACTACCGGGTGCACTACATGCAGCCCGCCGTCGGGCACTACGGCGTCTTCAACGGCTCGCGATTCCGCTCCGAGATCGTGCCGCGCATCGCCGATTTCATCACGAGCTACGGCAAGGAAAGCCGCACGGCGATCCGCCCCCGGCTCGTGAAGTCGGACAAGGCCAAGGCGTAGAACTGGTTCCTTGAGCCGGAAGGAAGTGGTCGGCTTCCGTCCGAATCGCGCGGGTCAGGATGGGCTGTTTCAGGCTATGGCGCCCCGGTTGCGCCGCAACGCCTGGAATCCCGCAATCACGAACAGCACCAGAACAACCGCCTGGACCGCCGCAAAAGGCGGTTCCGAGCCGGTTGGGGCGAGCGCGTTGAGCGGTCCGATCTTCAGGAACGACTGCACGTCGAGCACGAAGACGTTCAGATAGAGCGCTATCAGCGCCGTGACGACGAAGACCGGGCGCCAGAAGCCGGCGAGATGGAATCGATAATAGGCCGCGAGCGCCACGGCCAGAAGCGCCGTCGAGACGAGTCCGACGGCAACCGCCGGCGTCAGGGAGCTGAACGGCAGGAGAAAGCCGGTCAGCGTCGTCAGCGTGGTCGTGGCGAGGAAGACGTGCGTCCAGCGGGTATGGATCGGACGGCCGAGCAGACCCGCCAGCCAGACGAGCCCGCTGACGATTCCAACGAGGCTCAAGGCCACGTGGACAAGGATGAATGCGAAAAGGCCAAAGCTCATTGCAACCTCCGCGTCTCGAGGTTCCGCTACGGAACCTCAGACGTGGATGGAAGCGCCGCTCCGCGGATTTGTAAATCCCGATTCCGCACCGCAGCGAAGATTCGCAGCAGCGAACCTTCGCGGTCGGTGAAAACGGCTAGTGTGTCGCGTTGGCAAACGAAGGCGCGGGGCGCGTACCCGGGCGCGCATCGCGCGGCTTTTTCTTGGGGCTTGCGATGATCCCTTCGCGCTGGGCCAGCTTGCGGGCCGCCTTGCGCGTCCGCCTGATAGCTTCCGCCTTCTCGCGGACACGCTTCTCGGATGGCTTCTCGTAGGATCTGCGGGCCTTCATTTCACGGAAGACGCCTTCCCGCTGCATCTTCTTCTTGAGCACCTTGAGTGCCTGGTCGACGTTGTTGTCTCTCACATGTACTTGCAATGTTCTTCCTTCATCTGTGCGTCGGCACCATGCCGACGGCGCGAGGGGGACGAATGGCTGCGTTCCCGAAACGGGGGTAGTACCCCACCCGAGACGGGAATGACACCCTGCGTGGCGAATTTGTTTGTAAACGGCCGGCGCGGCGGTTGGATGCATGGCACCGGAGCGAGCGGAAATTACCGTGCCTCTGGGATTGAAGCACATTTAATTCAAATTTTACCCTGTTCGGCCGACCTTGGTGAAGTTCCTCGCAGAACCGGAACCATGCACGGAGATTCTGGTTGTCCCGCAACAAAACAGTTCAGAGTTGGAGAAGCAAAATGGCTTCCGGAGAAAGCCACGACCAAGACGAGAACTCCCGCAACCTGATGCGGGAGCTGCGTTCTACGCAGAACGCGCGGTTCCTGCAGAATTTGCCGCCGTTCCGACTTGGCGAGGGATTGCCAGAAAAGATGCAAGGCCTGCTCGAGAGGCTCGATCAGGTGGAGCGTACGCGCGGCGGCGGCAACCAGGCCGGCGCGCTCGGCGCCGCGCATGGTCCGGAGCGCTGAGCTCCGTGCAGTCGCGCGACGCCGCAACGGAAATCGTGCGCGCGCACGGGGCGCCTCAGAGGCCCGCCTCGGGTATCGGACCGAGCGGCACGAGCGGTGCCGGGATCGCGTTCGTCTTTTCCGCAGCCTTGCAAAGGTCTGCGATGATGCAGCTCGTGCATTCGGGCTTGCGGGCCTTGCACACGTAGCGCCCGTGCAGGATCAGCCAGTGATGCGCGTGGCGCAGGTAATCCGCCGGTATCACCGCCAGTAGCCCGGCCTCGACCTCCTCCGGCGTCTTGCCTGGCGCCAGTCCCAACCGATTGCCGATCCGGAAGATGTGCGTGTCGACGGCCATGGTCGGCTGCCCGAACGCCATGTTCAAAACCACGTTCGCCGTCTTGCGCCCCACGCCTGGGAGCTTCACGAGCAGGTCCCGGTCGCCGGGTACCTCTCCCGCATAGTCGCGGATCAGCGCCTGCGACAGGGCAATGACGTTTTTCGCCTTGTTGCGCCAGAGCCCGATCGTTCGGATGTATTCGCCGACCCTGTCCTCTCCGATTTCCAGCATCTTTTGCGGTGTGTCGGCGACGGCGAAGAGCGCGCGCGTCGCCTTGTTGACGCCGGCATCGGTCGCCTGCGCCGACAGCACCACCGCGACAAGGAGGGTGAAGGGGTTCACGTGCTCCAGTTCGCCCTGCGGTTCCGGCCGCTGGACGGCAAACCGGCGGAACATCTCGCGGACTTCCTCGGGCGAATAGGCGCACTTGCGCCGCCTCTTCGCGGAGGTCTTTCCCGTGATGCGCGGTGCGGCGTTTTTGACCTTGGGCTTTTGCATCCGCTCTCTATAATTCCTGTCATGGACGAAACAAACGCCGCGGACGAGCCGATTTTCAGCGCGCTGCTGACGCCGCATCGTTCGCTCGGCCCCAGGGGTTTCGCCATTCTCATGGGCGTCATCGGTATCATCTCGTTCGCGATCGGCCTGCTTTTCTGGTCGATCGGCGCATGGCCGATCGTTGGCTTCTTCGGCCTCGACGTGCTCCTCGTCTACTTCGCGTTCAAAATGAACTATCGCGCGGCGCGCGCCCGCGAGGAGGTGACCGTTACCCGCACGCGGCTGGACATCCGAAAGATTGCGCCTTCGGGGCGCGGCGAGACGCATCTGTTCAACCCGTTCTGGGCGAAGTTCGCCGTGTCCCGCCACAACGAGATCGGCATCACGCGGATGGCCGTCGAGGGACAGGGCCGCGATGTCACGATCGGAAGTTTCCTCAATCCCGACGACCGCGAGAGCTTCGCGACCGCCTTCGGGCAGGCGCTCGCGACGGCGAAGTCGCGCTGATCCGGGATAGGCAAGTTTCGGGTGGAGAGGGTTTCCGGTTCGCGCGATAGTCGCGGTCAAGGAGACAACGCCATGAACGCCCAGACCGCCATCCTGCAGAAAGACATCACGCCTGCCGCGCATGCCGCCGATTTCGGCGACTACGAGATCGTGCGGAAGGTGATCGAGAAGATCAGCCGCGACTACCGCGACCAGCCCTCGCTCGAAGAGCTTGCCGAGGCAGTGGGCGAGACGCCCACGGGTCTGCAGAAGCTGTTCACACGCTGGGCGGGGCTGTCGCCGAAAGCCTTCCTCCAGGCGGTCACGCTCGATCATGCGAGGCGGCTGCTCGACGAGGGCCTGCCGCTCCTGGAAACTTCGCTCGAACTCGGCATGTCCGGTCCGGGCCGTCTGCACGACCTTTTCGTCACGCACGAGGCCATGTCGCCGGGCGACTACAAGTCGCGCGGGGCGGGGCTGACGATCCGCTACGGCTACCACGTCTCGCCCTTCGGTATCGCGCTCGTCATGGCGACCGACCGGGGCCTGGCAGGGCTTGCCTTCTGCGACGCGGGCGAGGAGAAGGCGGCCTTCGCCGACATGTCCGGGCGCTGGCCGAACGCCACCTATGTCGAGGACCTGTCCGCCACGGTGCCCTATGCCGCCCGCATCTTCGAGCCGGCGCGCTGGCGGGGCGAGGAACCCCTGCGGGTGGTGCTGATCGGAACCGATTTCCAGGTTCGGGTCTGGGAGGCGCTTCTGAAGATACCGCTGGGACACGCCAAGCCCTATTCGCGCATCGCCGCCGAGATCGGCGCGCCGAAGGCCAGCCGCGCTGTGGGCGCCGCGATCGGTGCGAACCCGGTTTCCTTCGTGGTCCCGTGCCACCGGGCGGTGGGAAAATCCGGCGCACTGACCGGATATCACTGGGGCCTCACCCGCAAGCGCGCCATTCTCGGATGGGAAGCGGGCCGGATGGCGGGATAGCGCCAGCCTTGCCATTTCAATCTGCGGCCCAAATCGTCTAGCGTGCCTCCGCAACGTCCGGGAGGCACGCGTGGTCATCG
>CATMOC010000348.1 GCA_950071955.1 uncultured Mesorhizobium sp.
TTTTTTTTAATGATACGGCGACCACCGAGATCTACACTCTTTCCCTACACGACGCTCTTCCGATCTACGAAGCCGCACTCAAGGCAGCCGGCGACTTGCTGGGCCGTACGATCTCGTCTTCCGACGTTCTCGCCATCGGCGACGGCGTGCTCACCGATATCAAGGGAGCCTCGCAGAACGACATCGACGCGCTCTACGTGTCGGGCGGCATCCATGCGCGCGACTATGGCGAGACGCTGGAGCCGGACCTGCCGCGGCTGGCGGCGTTCCTCCAAAAGCACGGCCACGAACCCGTCGCCGTCATCCCGCGGTTGCGGTGAGCGGGCGACCCATGCCGCCGAGGGGGAGATGAGCCGGAGACCGTTCGCCAGGGTGGGGAATCCCACGGATCTGCCGCGGCACCTGCGCGGCGGGGTCGTCGCGATCGGCAATTTCGACGGCGTTCATCGTGGCCATCGATCGGTGCTGGACAGGGCGCGTGCTCTGGCCGAACGCAAGGGAGTGCCGGCGCTGGCGCTGACCTTCGAGCCCCACCCCCGTTCGGTCTTCCGGCCGGAACAGCCGGTCTTCCGGATCACGCCTGCCAACCTGAGGTCGGAACTCATCCGCATGATCGGCTTCGACGGCATCGTCGAGCAGGAGTTCACGAAGGACTTCGCGAGCCAGAGTGCGGAGGAGTTCGTCAGTCGCATCCTGATGGGCGGCTTCGGCATCTCGCACGCGGTGACCGGATTCGACTTTCACTTCGGCAAGGACCGGCAGGGCGGCCCGGCCTACCTGATGGCGGCGGGCGAGCGGCACGGTTTCGGCGTCACCCTGATCGACGCCTATCGCGACGAGGGGGCCGAAATCGTCTCGTCGAGCCGTATCCGTGCGCTGCTCGCCGCCGGCGAAGTGGCGGAAGCGGCCGGCCTGCTCGGCTACCGCTACACGGTCGAGGCGGAGATCACGCGCGGCAAGCAGCTTGGCCGAACGCTCGGCTACCCCACGGCCAATATGGCGCTGCCGCCGGAGACCGATCTCAAGCATGGCATCTACGCCGTGCGGCTGCGGCGGGAGGACGGCACGCTTCACGACGGTGTCGCGAGTTTCGGCCGCCGCCCGACGGTGGACGAGGACGGGGCGCCGCTTCTGGAGACGTTCATCTTCGACTTTTCAGGCGATCTCTACGGCGAGACGGCGCGCGTTTCGATCTTCGGCTACCTTCGAGGCGAGGAGAAGTTCACCTCGCTGGACGACCTCGTGGTGCAGATGAAACGAGACGAGCAGGAAGCACGCGCTCTGCTGTCAGGGGTGCGCCCGCTGTCGGGGCTGGATGGGGTACTGGCGTTCTAGATCCTTCCCGGTGAACGCTCCCCTTTCGCAGGCCGTGAACCTTTGATCCACATATCCATGGTTTACGTATTCGAAATGCAAAGCCATTCTCATGGCGCGATCCGCTTCGGAGATGACATGCAGAAAACCGCTTCAGCCGCCCTCGTCCTCTCGACGACGCTTGTGCTTTCGGCCTCGCCGGCTTTTTCCCAGCAAGGGAACTGGCTTTCCGGAGACTGGTATCTCACGGTCGGCGCCGAGGTGCTGACTGCTCCGGACTACGAGGGCGCGAGCGATTACATGGTGCGGGCCGCGCCACTCATCTCGCTCGGCAAGGCGGGCAGCGCTCGCCGCTTTTCCTCGCGCAACGACAACATCTCGCTGGGCTTCATCGACACGGGCGATTTCCGCGCGGGGCCGACCGGCAACATCGTCTTCGGCCGCGACGCCGACGACTCGCCGGACCTTGCCGGGCTCGATCCGGTGCGTTGGGGCGTGGAACTCGGCGCCTTCGCTGAGTTCTATCCGTCCGACTGGATGCGCCTGCGCGGCGAAGTCCGCCACGGCATCCGGGCGCATGACGGCGTCGTCGCAGACTTCGCGGCCGACGCCTTCATGGACGTCACGCCCTCCATCAGGGTCTCCGGCGGACCACGCCTTTCCTTCGCGTCCGCCGACTATTTCGATGCCTACTACGGAGTGTCGCCCGCGGAATCGGCAGCCTCGGGCCTTGCCGTCTACGATCCGGACAGCGGCGTCCGCTCGGTCGGACTTGGCGGCGCCATCACCTGGAAGGCGACCGACACGGTGACCACGAGCCTCTTCGGCGAGTATTCCCGCCTGATGGGACCGGCGGCGGATTCCAGCCTGGTGAAGCAGCGCGGCGAGGAGAACCAGTTTCTGCTCGGCGTCTCGGCAACCTACAGGTTCGACTTCTCGATGTGATCGGCGCGCGTCCGCGCGGTTCCCGCACGTGCGGCCAAAACCCCTTTATTCCGCGCCGATCGTCCGCTACATAGCGCGGCCATGACACCGAGCGTCGGCCTTCGCCTCTTCGCGATACGAATTACCGGCCCGGCCGTCCGGCAGGCGTGAGCGCCGCCGGAAGGTCCGGGAAGAATTTCGCGCGCGACGCGCACATCCGTTTCATTTGACACCGGCCCGGCGAACGCTTCGCGCCCGCGGCCCACGAGATGGCGAACCATGACCGACAGTGCTGACAAGCTCGACTATTCCAAGACGCTCTACCTGCCCAAGACCGATTTTCCCATGCGTGCGGGCCTGCCGGAGAAAGAACCGCAGATCGTCGCGCGCTGGCAGGACCTCGACCTCTACAGGCGCCTTCGCGAGGACGCCAAGGGCCGGCCGCTCTACGTGCTGCACGACGGGCCGCCCTATGCCAACGGCAACATCCATATCGGCCACGCGCTCAACAAGATCCTGAAGGACGTCATCACGCGCTCGTTCCAAATGCGGGGCTACGACAGCAACTACGTGCCCGGGTGGGACTGCCACGGCCTGCCGATCGAATGGAAGATCGAGGAGCAGTACCGCGCCAAGGGGCTCGACAAGGACCAGGTGCCGGTCAACGAGTTCCGCAAGGAGTGCCGCGAGTTCGCGCAGCACTGGATCACCGTGCAGTCGGAGGAATTCAAGCGGCTGGGCATCGAGGGCGACTTCGACAATCCCTACACCACCATGGCCTTCCACGCCGAGGCGCGCATCGCCGGCGAACTTTTGAAGTTCGCCATGTCGGACCAGCTCTATCGCGGCTCCAAGCCTGTGATGTGGAGCGTGGTTGAACGCACCGCGCTCGCGGAGGCGGAGGTCGAGTATCATGACTATGAGTCGGATACGGTGTGGGTGAAGTTTCCGGTGGCTAGATCGCACTACAGCGAAGCGGTCAGAAGAGACGAAGGCATTGATCCACTTGAGCACAATCTTGGTCTTCAACGCGACGTTGAGGGAGCGTCGGTAGTCATCTGGACGACCCCCCCCTGGACCATTCCTGGCAATCGAGCCGTGGCATTTTCTCCGCTCGTCAAATACGCTCTCTACGAAGTTTCGGAGTGTCAAAATGACTTCGGTCCTCGAGTCGGTGAGAAGGTAATCTTCGCAACAAAACTCGTGGACGAGGCCGCAACTAAGTCAAAACTTACTCTCAAATTCCTGCGTGACATCAGCAGCGAAGAACTTGTGCGATTGGAGATTTCACATCCATTGGCGGGGCTAGCCGGTGGGTACGATTTTATCGTTCCTATGATTCCCGGCGACCACGTCACCGATGATGCTGGCACGGGCTTTGTGCACACCGCTCCCGGCCATGGCCGGGAGGATTTCGACGCGTGGCAGGATTTCTTAAGGGGCCATCTGAGATATGTGTTTGAGCCGACCTCGTTGAGCGTGGTGAACGGGCAACTCAGCTACTTTGCCAAGCCATTTTCGCCACAGATCCCCTTCACCGTCGACGATGCCGGCTTCTTCACGAAGGACGCGCCGGGCTTCGGGCCGGACCGCGAAGGCGGGGCGGCGCGCGTCATCGACGACAATGGCAAGAAGGGCGACGCCAACAAGGCGGTCATCGACGCGCTGATCGAGCGCAACATGCTCTTTGCACGCGGGCGGCTGAAGCACTCCTATCCGCATTCCTGGCGCTCGAAGAAGCCGGTGATCTTCCGCAACACCCCGCAATGGTTCGTCCACATGGACAAGGACCTAAGCGACGGCACAACACTCAGGACCCGCGCCCTTGCCGCCATCGACGCCACGCGCTTCGTGCCTGCCGCCGGGCAGACCCGCCTGCGTGCCATGATCGAGGAACGGCCGGACTGGGTGCTCTCCCGTCAAAGGGCTTGGGGCGTGCCGATCTGCGTCTTCGTCGACGAGGACGGCAACGTGCTGAAGGACGAGGCGGTCAACGCGCGCATCATGGAAGCCTTCGAGGCCGAAGGCGCCGACGCCTGGTTCGCCGACGGCGCGCGCGAGCGCTTCCTGGGATCGCGCGCCAACGAGCCGTGGACGATGGTCAAGGACATCCTCGACGTCTGGTTCGATTCCGGTTCCACCCACGCCTTCACGCTGGAGGACCGGCCGGACCTGAAATGGCCGGCGGACGTCTATCTCGAAGGCTCCGATCAGCATCGCGGCTGGTTCCATTCCTCGCTGCTCGAAAGCTGCGGCACGCGTGGCCGCGCGCCCTACGACACCGTGATCACCCATGGCTTCACCATGGCCGAGGACGGTCGCAAGATGTCGAAATCCCTCGGCAACCAGGTCTTCCCGCAGGACATCATGAAGCAGTCCGGCGCCGATATCCTGCGCCTGTGGGTGATGACGACCGACTACTGGGAGGACCAGCGGCTCGGCAAGTCGATCATCCAGACCAACGTCGACGCCTACCGCAAGATGCGCAACACTATCCGCTGGATGCTCGGCACCCTCGGCCATGACGAGGGCGAGGAGGTTGCGCTTGCCGACATGCCGGAACTGGAGCGGCTGATGCTGCATCGGCTGTCGGAACTCGATCAGATGGGGCGCAAAAGCTACGACGCCTTCGACTTCAA
>CATMOC010000349.1 GCA_950071955.1 uncultured Mesorhizobium sp.
AAGCCCATCAGCCTGCTGGGTCGCGCCGTCGAGCACGTGCAGACGACGTCGCGCTTCAACGTCTACTTCGGACAAGGGCGCGACACGTGGGACGTTCCCGGCCGCGTCGTACATGAATCGATCTTTAACACCAAGGATGGCAACTACCGCTGCCCAAGCACACAACAGGGATATTCGGCGTTCTCCACCTGGACCCGCGGGTTGGCGTGGATTCTGTGCGGCTACGCTGAGCAGCTCGAATTCTTCCGGACGGTGAAGCCGGTGGAGCTGGAACCCCTCGGCGTCGGCAAAGACGACCTGCTGGCGGCGGCCCAGCCATTTGCCGAGTTTCGTATCGGCGCGGGCGAGCCGGGCGAACGGAAAGAGGCGGCCGAATGAGCGGCGTGCGGGTATCAGGCCGCGTCGCGCACCGACACGACGATGTCCTTGCCAAACGCCGAAAGCGCGGCCCTGAGCAACGGCAATTTGCTGGGATGATCCGGATCGAGGATGCGTCGTGCCTCGTTCTCGGCGCGGCCGATCCTTCGGGCAAGCTCGCTCTTGGTCAGTCCCGAGTCTCGAAAGGCGTCGATGACCGCGAGCTTCAGCGCCGTCGCCGGATCGACGGCGATGGGCACCAGCGCGGTGCTTCCTGCCACGGGTTGGGGCAATCGCCGATCCATCGCCACGATGCCGCGAAGCGCAAGACCGAGCGCCTCGACCGCATTGGCCCGCGCTTCCTCTATCGTGCTCCCGCCGGTGACCGCTTCCGGAACATCGGGAAAGGTGACCACGAACCCGCCTTCAGGATCGGGTTCCATCCTGGCGCGGTACACATATTCCATAGCGGCCTCCATCGCGCTGGCTCAGTCGGACTCGATCCCGAGCTGTCGCCTGATCGTCCGCACCATCAGCTTCGACAGTTCTCCCGATTGGATCGTCGTCATGCGGTCGCCAAGGCGAACCCGGCAATGCGAACCCTTGCCCTTGTCGGTGAATACCTCGAAGGCGAGCCCCCGTTTGCGAGCCAGAGCGCGCAGTTCCCGGATCAGCGCCTCCCGCTTCATCCGCATGCGTCTCCATCTTCAAGTATACTCGCACATTCGTGTGCGAGCGGCAATCCCGTGTGACCCCATGAACACCATCGCCACCTACAACTTCGCCTATCTCGACGAGCAGACGAAGCGCATGATCCGCCGGGCGATCCTGAAGGGGATCGCCATTCCCGGATACCAGGTACCGTTCGCCAGCAGAGAGATGCCGATGCCCTACGGATGGGGTACCGGCGGCGTCCAGGTGACGGCCTCGATCGTCGGGCCTGACGACGTGCTCAAGGTCATCGACCAGGGCGCCGACGACACGACCAACGCCGTCTCGATCCGCGCCTTTTTCCGCAAGGTCGCGGATGTCGAGACGACCACCCGCACGGCAGAAGCGACGATCATCCAGACGCGCCACCGCATCCCCGAGCGGCCGCTGAAGGAAGGGCAGGTGCTGGTCTACCAGGTGCCGATTCCCGAACCCCTGAGGTTCCTCGAGCCGCGCGAGACCGAGACGCGCAAGATGCACGCGCTCGAGGAATATGGGCTCATGCACGTCAAGCTTTACGAGGACATCGCCCGAAACGGGCACATCGCCACCACCTACGCCTATCCGGTCAAGGTGGAAGGGCGCTACGTGATGGACCCGTCGCCGACGCCGAAATTCGACAATCCGAAGATGCACATGTCGGCCGCGCTCCAGCTCTTCGGCGCAGGCCGCGAGCAGCGCATCTACGCCGTCCCGCCCTACACCCGGGTGGTCAGCCTCGACTTCGAGGACCATCCCTTCGAGATCCAGAAATTCGACCGCCCCTGCGCGCTCTGCGGCGCCGAGGGGGTTTACCTCGACGAGGTGATTCTCGACGACCGCGGCGGACGCATGTTCGTGTGTTCCGACACGGATTATTGCGAGGAGAGGCGGCTTTCCTCCCCCGACAGGGAGGAGAAGAAAAAGAAGAAGGTAGTGCTGCCATGACCGCCGATACGCCCCTTCTGCGCGTCTCCGCCGTCTCAAAGTCCTACGGGCAGCGCATCGGCTGTCAGGACGTCTCGTTCGAGCTGTGGCCCGGCGAGGTGCTCGCCGTGGTCGGTGAATCCGGCTCCGGCAAGACAACGCTGCTCAACTGCATCTCGACGCGCCTGCTGCCGACATCCGGCACGGTCTCCTACCGGATGCGCGGCGGGGACTGGCGCGAACTCTACCGCATGAGCGAGGCCGAGCGGCGTTTCCTGATGCGAACGGACTGGGGCTTCGTCCATCAGAACCCCGCCGACGGTCTCCGCATGACGGTCTCGGCGGGTGCGAATGTCGGCGAGCGGCTGATGGCGGTGGGCGACCGGCACTACGGCAACATCCGCGCCACCGCGCTCGACTGGCTGGGTCGCGTCGAGATCGAGGCGGACCGGGTCGACGACGAGCCGCGCTCCTTTTCCGGCGGCATGCGCCAGCGCCTGCAGATCGCGCGCAATCTCGTCACGGGTCCACGCCTCGTCTTCATGGACGAGCCGACCGGTGGCCTCGACGTCTCCGTCCAGGCGCGCCTGCTCGACCTTCTCCGGGGGCTGGTGACCGACCTCGGCCTGGCGGCGATCGTGGTCACGCACGACCTCGCGGTGGCGCGGCTGCTGTCGCACCGCATGATGGTCATGAAGGACGGGCGCGTGGTCGAGACCGGCCTCACCGACCGGGTGCTGGACGATCCGCGCGAGGCCTACACCCAGCTTCTCGTATCCTCGATCCTGCAGGTGTGACGATGCCAACGCCCCTCGTCGTCTCGGAAGTCTCCAAGAGCTTCTTCATGCATCTGCGCGGCGGGCTGCGGCTTCCGGTCGTGGAAAACGTGTCCTTCGCCCTGAAGACGCGCGAATGCGCCGTGCTCGGCGGACCCTCGGGTGTTGGCAAGAGTTCCATCATCAAGATGCTCTACGGTAACTACGCCGCCGATACCGGCCAGATCATCGTTCAGCATGACGGCCGCCTCATCGACCTCGCCTCGGCTTCGCCGCGAACAGTGCTTGCCGTGCGCCGCGACACGATCGGCTATGTCAGCCAGTTCCTGAGAACGGTCCCGCGCGTTTCCGCGGTCGACGTCGTGGCCGAACCGCTCGCGGTCAGGGGCGTTGATCGGGAGGATGCGCGTGCGAAGGCGCGGGAACTGCTCGCGCGGCTGAACCTTCCCGAGATGCTCTGGTCGCTGCCGCCCGCGACGTTTTCCGGAGGCGAGCAGCAGCGCGTCAACATCGCGCGGGGTTTCATCACCGATCATCCGGTACTCCTGCTGGACGAGCCGACCGCCTCGCTGGACGCCAAAAACCGCCAGGTGGTGATGGAGATGATCGGCGAGAAGAAGGCGGCCGGCGTCGCCCTGCTCGGCATCTTCCACGACCAAGACGTGCGCGACGCGGTCGCCGACGCCGTCATCGACGTCACCCGCTTCGCACCCGGAAAAGTGGCGGCATGAGCACCAGGCTTTCCCTCGAACCCCTGGTCCATCCCACCGCCGAGGTCAGCGATACGACGCTCGGCCGCTATACGGAGGTCGCCGAACGTTGTCGCATCGGCGAGAGCGTGATCGGCGACTATTCCTACTTGATGCAGGATTGCGGCGTCTGGTGCGCCGAGATCGGCAAGTTCTCCAACATCGCCGCCGCCGTCCGCATAAACGCCACCAACCATCCGACCTGGCGGCCGACGCTGCACCACTTCACCTACCGCGCCTCCGACTACTGGGAGGACGCCGGCCACGAGGAAGCCTTCTTCGAATGGCGGCGCGGCAACAAGGTGACGATCGGCCACGACACCTGGCTCGGGCATGGATCGACGGTCCTTCCCGGCGTCACCGTCGGCGACGGGGCGGTGATCGGCGCCGGAGCGGTGGTGTCGAAGGATGTCGCGCCCTATACGATCGTCGGCGGCGTCCCCGCGAAACCGATCCGCGAGCGCTTCGACCGCAGAACCGCGGAGCGCTACCAGGCGCTGGCCTGGTGGAACTGGGATCACGACCGGCTTCGCACGGCACTCGAGGACTTTCGCGCCCTGTCGGCCGAGGCCTTCCTTGAGAAGCACGGCGGCTGACCGTCAGCCCCTCGCGGCTGTGGACTGTAACGAAACCGTCATCCGCCTGACATCCCCGCTTCATCCAACTTCGATACCCGGTTCTCCCGTAGACGCGAAAAAGCGCGACAACGGGGAGCCGTATGCTTGAAATGCGCAAGGTGACGCGCCGCTTCGGCGGTAACGTCGCCGTCAAGAATGTCGAGCTCGACATACCCAACGGCCAGATGGTCGGCGTCATCGGGCGCTCGGGGGCGGGCAAGTCGACCCTGCTGCGCATGATCAACCGCCTGATCGACCCTTCCGAGGGCGTCATCAAGTTCTCCGGCGTCGAAGTCTCGGCCCTGCGGGGTGCGAAGCTGCGTGCGTGGCAGCGCGACTGCGCCATGATCTTCCAGCAGTTCAACCTCGTGCCCCGGCTCGACGTTTTGACCAACGTCCTCCTTGGGCGTCTCAATCACCGTTCCACCGCGCTCAACCTGATGGGCATCTTCTCGGATGCCGAACGCGCGTCGGCGATAGCAGCGCTTGAGCGCCTCGGGATCGCGCAGGCGGCGTTGCAGCGCGCCGGCACCTTGTCGGGCGGGCAGCAGCAGCGCGTGGCGATCGCCCGCGCCCTCATGCAGCAGCCGAAGGTCATCCTGGCCGACGAGCCGATCGCGTCGCTGGATCCGATGAACGCCAAGATCGTCATGGATTCGCTCGCCGACATCAACCGGCGCGAAGGCATCACCGTCGTGACCAACCTGCACACGCTCGACACGGCGCGGAACTATTGCGAGCGGGTGGTCGGAATGGCCGCT
>CATMOC010000350.1 GCA_950071955.1 uncultured Mesorhizobium sp.
TCGCGAGGTCGCGAAACGCGTGCCCGGCCTCGCTGCCCTGCGTCGGCAGGCCGTCGAGATAGCGCGTCGACGCGAGCTTGACGGTCTTGAGGGTCATCTCGGCTGACATCCCGCCAATCACGATCGCGAGGTGATAGGGCGGACAGGCCGCCGTGCCGAGCGTCAGGATCTTCCCCTTCAGGAAATCGATCATCCGGTCGTGCGTCATCAATGACGGCGTGCCCTGGTAGAGGAAGGTCTTGTTGGCCGAACCGCCGCCCTTGGCCACGAACAGGAACTTGTAGGCGTCATCGCCTTCCTCGAAGATGTCGATCTGCGCCGGCAGATTGTTGCGGGTGTTCTTCTCCTCGAACATCGACAGCGGCGCCAGCTGCGAGTAGCGCAGGTTCTTGCGCTCGTAGGCGTCGAGGACGCCCTGGCCGAGCGCCTCCGCATCACCGCCTTCGGTCCAGACCCGGCGGCCCTTCTTGCCCATGATGATTGCCGTACCCGTGTCCTGGCACATCGGAAGGATACCGCCGGCCGCGATGTTGGCATTCTTCAGGAGGTCGTAGGCGACGAAGCGATCGTTGTCGGTCGCCTCGGGGTCTTGCAGGATGCTCGCGAGCTGCCTGAGATGTCCGGGCCGAAGCAGGTGGTTGATGTCGGTAAAAGCCGCCTCCGAGAGGAGCCGCAACGCCTCCTTTTCGACGACCAGCACATCCTGCCCGCGGAAGCTCTCCGTCCCGACATGATCCGAGGAAAGTTGCCGGTAGTGGGTCGCGTCGGCGGATAGCGGGAAAATCTCGGCGAGAGCCTGTCCGGTCACGATCGGTCTCCTGTTCGGAAGTGCCGGCGCTCTTGTAGCGGCAGTCGGCGAAAAGTCCACGAGCGCGAGCGTCCACGTCCAATGGCGCCGTATTTTCATGGAAGCTTAACCTTCACGGGATGATTCACTATAGTGGGCTCGGGTGGCGCCGGTCGCCGACGGGTCTTCGCAACCCGCTCGGTCCAGGAAGGGCGGGGCTCGAAACGTGCAATCGGATAGATCATGAAGCTACGCCACCGCATCCTCCTCCTCCCCGCGGCCGTCGCTGCCCTTCTGGGCAACGCCGAGCAGCCGGCCCAGGCGCAAAATCTCTTCCAGATGCTGTTCGGGGGCGGTATCCAGCAGCGCCAGTCGCGCGAGGATTATCGCGGGCGTCATCAGCGCTACGAGCAACGCTCGACGCGCCAACCGGCGGCTCGGCCGGCTGCGCGACCGACGGTCAAGTCCGCTCCAATCACGAAGATCTCGGCTCCGTCCTACCACCAGTACAAAGCCGACCCGCTCGTGAAGGTCTCCTTTCGGAAACTGATCGAACGGCCGCGGAACGTCTCTTTCGAGCCGACGCTGAACGCTTCCGGGTTTGGCGAGGCTGTGGGCGGGCTCGAGGGGTTCGACCTTGCGGCGGAGAAGGAGATCGCCAAGGCGATCGAGGACTATTACGGCGAGCATCCCGATTTCATCTGGGTGACCGGCTACAACGCGAACGCACGCTCAGTGGAAGCCCTGCGCGTGCTTGGCGACGCCGGCACCTACGGGCTGGACCCGGCACAGTACACGGTCACGCCGCCACCTGCCGGGTTCGACCTGTCGAACATGCCGTCACGCAACCGCGAGCTGATCCGGTTCGAGATGGCTCTGTCCGCCAGGGTGCTCCGCTACGTCCGCGACGCCTTTGCGGGACGCGTCAATCCGAACCGCATCTCGGGCTATTATGACTTCCCGGAGAAGCCGCTCGACCTCGCCGCCGTCCTCGCCACGCTTTCCCGCAGCCAGGACGCGCGTTCGTATCTGGAGTCGCGGCATCCGCAGAACGACAGGTACCAGGCCCTGGTGTCCGAACTCGAGGTTCTGCGCGCGAGCGCCGAGAACGACATCGTCGTCGACGCCGGGCTTCTGCTCAAGCCGGGCGGGAGCAGCCCGGAACTGCCCAAGATGCTGAAGCTCTTCGCCCGCGAGGCCGACGACGCTTTCCGCACCGAATACGCGGACCTTCTCGCGCTGAACGTGGATAGCCACACCTATGCCGACGATCTGGTGCCACTGGTCAAGGCGGCTCAGAAATCGAAGGGGCTCAGCGCCGACGGCGTCATCGGCCCTCGGACTGTCGCGGCGTTCGCGGGGATGTCGAAGGCCGACCGCGTCCGCAAGGTCGAGACGGCGCTTGAGCAGTTGCGCTGGCATCCATCCGACCTCGGCAGCCCGCGTGTCTTCATCAACCAGCCGGCTTTCACCGCGACCTACAACGACCATGGCGTCGACCAGCTGTCGATGCGCGTCGTCGTGGGCAAGGTCTCGAACCAGACGAGCTTCTTTTTCGACGAGATCGAGCAGATCGACTACAATCCCTACTGGGGCGTGCCGCAGTCGATCATCGTCAACGAGATGCTGCCGCGTCTGAGGGAGGACCCCGGCTACCTCGACCGTTCGGGATACGAGGTGACGGATTCCAAGGGCCGACGCATCGCTTCCTCGTCGATCAACTGGTGGCAATACGGCAGCAAGGTCCCCTTCAGCGTGCGCCAGACGCCGAGCGAAGCAAACGCGCTCGGGGAACTGAAGATCCTGTTCCCCAACAAGCACGCCATCTACATGCACGACACGCCGTCCAAGAGCCTCTTCGACAAGGACGTGCGTGCCTTCAGCCATGGTTGCGTGAGGTTGCACGATCCGCGTGGCATGGCGGCGGCGGTTCTCGGCACCTCCGTCGACCACGTCGCGGAAAAGATCAGCCAGGGACATTCCACTGAAAAGGTGGGCCGCAAGATCCCGGTCTACGTCGCCTACTTCACCGCATGGCCGGACCAGGCCGGCAAGGTCGAGTATTTCTCTGACATCTATGAGCGCGACGACCGCCTTTCCAAGGCGCTCGAAGCCGTCGCCGACGTTCGCTCGGCCTCCGGCTGAGCCGAAGGGGCGGGCGGCATCGCCCGTCCACTGGTCGTCGTTCCGCTATCGGTTCTGCGTCAGGCTGTAGAGAAACTGCGCGATGTCGCTCTCGAGCGGGAACGACAGCATTCCCATGACCGAATAACCGAGCAGCCACGGCATCAGGTAGAACCTGATCATGAAGAAGAACCAGGCAACGAATAGCGGCACGAGCGGTTCGATGAGGAAGCCTGGTGTGAGCGGCCGGAAGACGCGCAGGATCGGGTTGGTCGCGCGCACGAAGAACCGCATGAAGAAGAAGTCCGAATCTTCCGGAAGGAAGAGGTTCATCGCCGCGCGGCCGATCAGCGTCCACATCACCAGTCCCAGGATGTAGTCCACCACGATCACCCAGATCGGGTGCATGAAGATCAGGTCTTCCAAGAAAAAACGCCTCCCAAAGAAAAGGGCGGGAGCAAGTCCCGCCCTCTCTCGTTCGCTCTAGCCTTGCTCAGTGGCCGGTTGCAAGGATGGTCTTGCCGCTCGGTATGCGCACCTCGTCGACCATGTCCTGCACCTCGCGCGAGGGCGCCGGCGTCAGCAGGCTGACGGCGACCATGCACACGAGGCTGACCGGCATCCCGATGATGCCGAAGCGGATGTGATCGATGCCCCACCACGGATCCATGAGCCCGTTGTAGACCATGTAGAGGTACCACGAGCCGGCGACGAAGCCGCCGACCATGCCGGCGATCGCACCGGCGGTGTTAGCGCGTTTCCACCATATGCCCAGCACCAGCGGGAAGAAGAGGCCGGAGCAGGCGAAGTCGAACGCCCACGCGACCGCGCCGAGGATTCCCGTCAGTTTCAGCGAGGCGACCAGTGCGGCGGCCGCGCCGATGAACAGCAGGAGGACGCGGGCGACGATCAGACGCCGCGATGTGTCCGCCTTCGGGTCGATGATCTTGTAGTAGAGATCATGCGACAGCGCGTTGGCGATGGCTAGCAGCAGCCCGTCCGCCGTCGACATCGCGGCGGCCAGACCGCCCGCCGCGACGAGACCCGAGATCACGTATGGCAGTCCGGCGATTTCCGGCGTTGCCAGCACGACGATGTCGGGCCGCATGAAGAACTCGTTGATCTCCACCAGGCCGTTACCGTTGCTGTCCACGACACCGAGCATACCGACCGACATCCAGTGCTGGATCCAATCGAGGTTCATCACGGTTTCGTAGGAACTGCCGATGATTGCCGTCGGCAGGCTCGGATCCAGAAGCTGGAGCTTCGTCAGCGTGGCGAGTGCCGGTGCCGAGAAGTACAGCAGGAAGATGAACAGCAGCGACCAGCCGACCGAACGGCGGGCCGAGCGGACGGATGGCGTGGTGAAGTAGCGCATGAGGATGTGCGGCAGCGAGGCCGTGCCGGCCATCATGCAGATGGCGAGCGAGACCATCGCCCATCCCTTGCCCGAGGGCGCGTTCTGCGGCGTCGTCAGAACCGAAACGCCGGTTATACCGGCCTCTCGCAGTTGGGCGATCGCTTCGGGTGCGGCGGCCGCCCCGACACCGAGCTGGGTCTCCAGCGCGGCGATCTGATTGACGGCGTCGCCGTAGGAGAAGTGCGGGATGATCCCGAAGCCCTGCTTGTTCGACATCCAGATGATCGGCACCAGGTAGGCGATGATCAGCACGATGTATTGCGCCACCTGGGTCCAGGTCACGCCACGCATGCCGCCGAGCATCGAGCAGATGAAGATGCCGAGAAGCCCGAGCCAGACGCCGAACTCGAACGGGACGCCGAGCGTCTGCGCAGCGATCGTTCCGGTCGCGTTGATCTGCGCCGTCACGTAGGTGAAGGACGCCACGACCAGCACGATCACGGCGCACAGCCGGGCGACGTTGCCGCCATAGCGCGTGCCGATGAAGTCCGGCACCGTGTAGCAGCCGAACTTGCGCAGATAGGGCGCCATCAGCGAGTTCA
>CATMOC010000351.1 GCA_950071955.1 uncultured Mesorhizobium sp.
CGGGTGCGCATCCTCGGATTGGTTCCGCATCTCGAGATGCTGGGCGTTCGATGCGAGACCCACGAACACCCGGTGAGCGCCCTGGGCCTACGGGCGCTGCTGTCGAGTCGTCACGGAGCCGACGTCGTCGTGCTGCAGAAGAAGCTCCCGAGCTTCGCGGACGCGATCGCATGGCGGGCCTCCTCCGTGCCGATCGTCTTCGACTACGACGATGCCATCCTGTTCCGCCAGCAGCCGCGCGGCGGCCGGGTCGGCAAGCGGCAGCACGAGGGCGAACTCCTCGCCGCCCAGGCGCGCAACGAGATCCTTGTCAGGCCGGACGCTGCGCTCCAAGGTTTCGGCCACGGCCACAAGACAGGCGTCTCCGGCGACGTGTCCGAGGCTGTCATTGTAGGATTTGAAGTGGTCGATGTCGACGATCAGGACCGCGCAGCGTCCGCGCACCGCACGCGCGAAATTCATCAGCCGGCGCCGGTTGGCAACGCCTGTCAGCGGGTCGGTGTGGCTTTCGATCTCGAGTTCGCGGTTCGCGGCTTCCAGTTCGGCGCTGCGTTCTTCCAGACGCTGGGCCAGCCGCTTGTTCTCCAGGGAGAGCCGCAGCGCGGTGGAAATCTGATCGCCGAGCACCCGCCCGATCATGATTCCGAAGGGACCAAGGAGGAAAAAGCCGCTGGCGATCAGCCAGTTGAACTGCAGCGAGCTGAAGACCAGTCCGACCGCGTAGGACCAGAAGATCGGCAGGTGGAAAAGGTTGTAGGCGGGCAGATGCACGACGGACGGTATGGAGACGGTGACCGCCGCCAGGCCGATCGCGAGCGTCAGCACGGCCTGGTGCTCGTCCGCGAAGCTCAGCATCCAGCCACCACCCAGGCCCCAGCTGAGGCCGGACAGGAGGTGCATGACGTTTTCAAACCGCGCCCAGGTTTCAGCGGTCCAGGTGGAGGGATAGCGACGCGCATAGAGGACGGTCGCGCCCAGGTTCGTTACCGAGATCGCCACGATGCAGGTCAGCCATAACAGCAGCACGGGCGCTGTCGACGGCGACCAATAGGCATAGACCGCGAACACCCCGCCGACGATGCTCAGAAACGATGCCGGCGACGAATGGAGCATGGCATCCATCCGCATCGACAGAATGGCGTCCTGTTCCTCCTTGTCGGTCGATCCTGCGATCACCGCGACATGTCTCCTCTGTGACTGTCGTTGCACGCTATTTGGGCAATCCTAATATTTGCTTTCCCAACGTCGTCGCCATCGTGTGTCGGCCAAGGACGGCGCGCCGCGCGTGCCACGCTTCGTCCATTGTCTGCGCTCGCCGAATGCGCCACAAGGACGCAGGAGGTACGCGATGACGAAGGCATTCCTCACCCATCTGGAGGGCGAGCTCTCCGAATTGCGCCGGGCCGGGCTCTACAAGTCCGAGCGCGTCATCACCTCCATGCAGTCCGCCGAGATCGATGTGGCGGGCGGGGGCAGAGTGCTGAATTTCTGCGCCAACAACTATCTCGGGCTGGCCGACTCCGAAGAATTGCGCGAGGCCGCCAAGGCGGCCCTCGACCGTTACGGCTACGGCATGGCGTCGGTGCGCTTCATCTGCGGAACGCAGGAGGAGCACAAGCAGCTCGAGGCCAGGATCGCCTCCTTCCTCGGTTTCGAGGATTCCATCCTCTATTCCTCCTGCTTCGACGCCAATGGCGGGCTGTTCGAGACGCTGCTTTCGGAAGAGGATGCGATCATCTCCGACGCGCTCAACCATGCCTCGATCATCGACGGCGTGCGGCTCTCCAAGGCCAAGCGGTTCCGCTACGCGAACAACGACATGGCGGCGCTTGAAGAGGAACTGAAGAAGGCAGAGGGCTGCCGCTTCAAGATGATCGCGACCGACGGCGTCTTTTCCATGGACGGGATCATCGCCAACCTCTCCGGCGTCTGCGACCTCGCGGAAAAATACGGTGCGATGGTCATGGTCGACGACAGCCACGCCGTCGGTTTCGTGGGCAGACACGGGCGCGGCTCTGCCGAGCATTGCGGCGTCGAGGGACGTGTCGATATCATCACCGGCACGCTCGGCAAGGCGTTGGGCGGAGCGTCCGGCGGCTATACGGCAGGCCGGCGCGAGGTGGTCGAGTGGCTGCGCCAGCGCTCGCGGCCCTATCTCTTCTCCAACACGCTGATGCCGGCAATCGCGGCGGCCTCACTCAAGGTGTTCGACATCGTCGAGCACGGAGAGGCCTTGCGGGCGAAGCTGACGGCCAACGCCGAGCGGTTCCGTTCGTCGATGACGAAACTCGGCTTCCGCCTTGCCGGGGCCGACCACCCGATCATCCCGGTGATGATCGGCGACGCGGCCCTTGCCGGCGCGATGGCGGAGAAGATGCTGGAGCGCGGCATCTACGTCGTCGGGTTCTCGTTTCCCGTCGTGCCGAAGGGCCAGGCGCGGATCAGGACGCAGATGTCGGCGGCGCATAGTGCCGACGATATCGACCGAGCGGTGGAGGCGTTCGGCGAGGTGGGGAAAGAACTAGGGGTGGTGTCTTGACCTTAGGCGTGCAGTGTTGGTTTTGCGGTGAAAGAATAGATGAAACGGATAAGGAGGCTGTAGAAGTCTCTATTATGAACCTCTGGAACGATGAGGACGATGACCGACGCCAGTGCTTTCTCTTGCATTCGCTCTGTGCAGTCGATCGTCTTCAAGGTGCGACGATGATGTTCAGCCTCGATGTTTTTTCGGATCCGAATTGATTCGAAGCGACCCCCATCCCTGGAGCTTCCCCGTGTCCAACATGATGCGCGCCCTCGTCAAAGCCCGATCCGAACCCGGCATCTGGATGGAGAACGTGCCGATCCCCGAGATCGGGCCGAACGACGTGCTGATCAAGGTGAAGAAGACCGCGATCTGCGGCACCGACGTCCATATCTACAACTGGGACCAGTGGGCGCGAAAGACCGTTCCGGTGCCGATGGTCACCGGCCACGAATTCGTCGGCACCGTGGCGGATTTCGGTTCGGCGGTCACCGAATACAGGGTCGGGCAGCGCGTCTCGGGCGAGGGGCACATCGTGTGCGGGCATTGCCGAAATTGCCGGGCGGGCAGGGGGCATCTGTGCCGCAATACGCTCGGCGTCGGCGTCAACCGGCCAGGCGCGTTCGGCGAGTATCTCGCGCTGCCGCAGCACAACGTCGTCCCCATCCCCGACGACATTCCCGACGAGGTCGCGGCGATCTTCGACCCGCTCGGCAACGCCGTCCATACCGCGCTGTCCTTCGATCTCGTCGGCGAGGACGTGCTGGTCACGGGCGCCGGGCCGATCGGCATCATGGGCGCGCTGGTGGCGCAGGCAGTCGGGGCGCGCAAGGTCGTCATCACCGACATCAACCCGACCCGACTGGCGCTCGCGCGAAAACTCGGCATCCATCACGTGGTGGATGCCTCGAAGGAGAAACTCTCCGACGTGATGATGGAAGAAGGCATGCGCGAGGGCTTCGACGTCGGGCTCGAAATGTCGGGTTCGGCCGCGGCCTTCCGCGACATGATCGACACGATGAACAATGGCGGCAAGATCGCGATCCTGGGCATCGCGCCGACCGGGTTCGAGATCGACTGGAACAAGGTCATCTTCAAGATGCTGACGCTCAAGGGCATCTACGGCCGCGAGATGTTCGAGACCTGGTACAAGATGATCGCTCTCGTCCAGGGTCCGCTCGACGTTTCGGGCCTGATCACCCACCGTCTCGGCGTCGACGACTATATCGAGGGTTTCGAGGCGATGAAGAGCGGCAATTCGGGGAAGGTGGTGCTGGACTGGTGAGGTGCGGAAGCGGCACCGATGCCGGTGCATCCGGTTCAGTCCGCAAGGCCGCGCTCGAGCGCATCGAGTCCGGCAAGCAAAGCCTGCCTGTCGGATGGATTGAGCCCGGAAAGCAGACCTGTCTCGAACGCTCGCGCCAGCGGCACCATTTCCCGGTACGTCCGCTCCCCGGTCTTGGTCAGGCTGAGCCGCTCGATGCGCCGGTCGATCCGGTCGGTCTCGCGCGCGAGCCAGTTGCGTGTCTCGAGCGCGGAGACGGCGCGGCTCACCTTCGTCTTGTGCATGGCGGAATGGCGGCCGACCTCGGTCGCCGTCATCGTGCCGTATTGCCCCAGCGTGGCCAGGAGCCGCCATTCGGGCCGGGTGAGGCCGTAGCGGCCCTTGTAGATCTTCTGGAACTCGCGGCTGACGGCGTCGGCCAGCCGGTTCAGCCGGTAGGGAAGAAAATTCTCCAGTTCCAGGGTTGCCGCACTGTTTGCGCCGTGCTCCTTCTCCGCGATCATCACCGTCCCGTTTGATAGTTGCAGTTTCGACGGTTACGGATGCAACGAAACGCGGGTCCGGTCAAACGGACGATTGGGATATAGGAGCGCAACCTTGAAACTAGCGACGATCAGGAACGGAAAGCGCGACGGGAGGCTTGTGGTCGCGTCGCGCGATCTGACCCGGTGCACGGATGCATCCTTCCTCGCTCCCACGCTGCAGGCGGCGCTCGATGACTGGAAGCGGGTCTCACCGCATCTGGAGGCGCTGGCCGAGAGCCTGGAGCACGGCGCCGTTCCGTTCGAGCGCTTTCACGAGCATGACGTCTTGTCGCCGCTGCCGCGCGCCTACCAGTGGGCGGACGGCTCGGCTTACGTCAACCATGTCGAGCTCGTCCGCAAGGCGCGCAACGCCGAAATGCCCGAGACCTTCTGGACCGATCCCCTGATGTACCAGGGCGGCTCCGATTCCTTCCTGGCGCCGCGCGATCCGATCCTCATGGCCGACGAGGCCTGGGGGATCGACATGGAGGGCGAGCTCGCCGTGATCGTCGA
>CATMOC010000352.1 GCA_950071955.1 uncultured Mesorhizobium sp.
TCTCGCACGCGTGGCGGGTGCGGCGCTCGCAATGGGCAACACGCTCGTCGTGAAGCCTGCGGAGGATGCCTCGCTCACCGCCATCCGCATCGCCGAACTGGCACTGGAAGCCGGCATTCCGGCAGGCGTTTTCAACGTGATCACCGGCTACGGGCGTGACGCTGGAGCGTCTTTGTCGGCCCATCCGCTGGTGGACTACGTGACCTTCACCGGTTCTCCGATGACGGGAACCGCGATCCAGCAGGCGGCGGCGATCAACAATCGCGGCGTCACGATGGAGCTCGGGGGCAAGTCGCCGCAGATCGTCTTCGCAGACGCCGATCTCGACGCGGCGATGCCGGTGCTGGTCAACGCCATCATCCAGAACGGCGGCCAGACTTGCTCGGCCGGCAGCCGCGTCCTCGTCCAGCGCGAGGTCTACGAAAAGGTTGCCACCGCGCTGGCGGAGCGGTTCTCCAGGCTGGTCGGCGGCCCGCACGACGCCGACCTCGATCTCGGCGCGCTGATCAATCGAAAGCAGCTGGAGCGGGTCTCCGGCCTGGTGGCGGCAGCCGAGGAGGCCGGCATGGACGTGCTGGCGCGCGGTTCGGTCAGCGCCGACGCGCCGTCCGGAGGCTACTATTTCGCCCCCGCGCTGTTCGGCTCGGTCGATCCGGCGAAGGCGATCGCGCAGGAAGAGGTGTTCGGGCCGGTTCTGGCCGTCACGCCGTTCGAGGACGAGGCCGACGCGATCCGGATCGCCAACGGAACGGAGTTCGGGCTGGTCGCCGGCGTGTGGACGCGCGACGGCGCCCGCCAGCATCGCGTCGCCAAGCGCGTGCGCGCCGGTCAGGTCTTCGTCAACGGCTACGGCGCCGGCGGCGGCATCGAACTCCCGTTCGGCGGTTTCAAGAAATCAGGCCACGGCCGCGAGAAGGGCTTTGAGGCGCTCTACGACATGAGCGCGACGAAGACGATTGTGTTCAACCACGGGTGAGGCACGCACGCGTGGCATCTTCGATCCGCGAGATGAGCGCGGGTCCAGGCATGACGTGCAATAAGGGGGAAATCATCTTGCGTCTCAAAGACAAGGTCGCCGTCATCACCGGCGGAGCATCCGGCTTCGGCGAAGGCATGGCGAAGCGTTTTGCCGAAGAGGGGGCGAAGGTCGTCGTCGCCGACCTGAACGCCAAGGGTGCCGAGCGTGTCGCGGGCGAGATCGGGGATGCCGCGCTGCCGGTGACCGCCGACGTCTCGATCAAGGCCGACATCGACGCCATGGTCGCGGCCACCATCGAGCGTTTCGGGCGGATCGACGTCATGGTCAACAATGCCGGCTTCACCCACCGCAACCAGGACATGCTCACCGTCGACGAACCGACCTTCGACCTGATCGGTGCGGTGAACATGAAGGCGATTTACCTGACGGCGCTCGCCGTCGTGCCGATCATGAAGGAACAGGGCGGCGGATCGATCATCACGACGGCCTCCACGGCGGGGCTGCGGCCGCGTCCCGGGCTTACCTGGTACAACGCATCCAAGGGCTGGGCGATCACGGCGACGAAGTCGATGGCGGTGGAACTCGCGCCGCAGAAGATCCGTGTGAACTGCCTGTGCCCCGTCGCGGGCGAGACCGGAATGCTGGCGCAATTCATGGGCGAAGATACGCCGGAGCGGCGCGCGCAGTTCCGGGCGTCGATCCCGCTCGGCCGGCTCTCGACGCCGCTCGACATCGCCAACGCCGCGCTCTGGCTCGCCTCCGACGAGGCCGAATTCATAACCGGCGTCGCGCTGGAGGTAGACGGCGGGCGCTGCATCTGACCATGGCTGCGGCCAGCGGGGCGGAACCCGCGCCGAGGGGCGGGCGTTGACCGGGTCAATTCGGGGAATTCCATCGCATGACATTCGAGCAGATGTTCCTTTTCGGGCTGCTCGGGGCAGTCTTCGCGATGCTGGTCTGGGGCCGCATCCGCTACGATCTGGTCGCGTTCGGCGCGCTCGTCATCGGCGTGGCGGCTGGCGTGATCCCGGCGGAGGACGCCTTCGTCGGGTTCGGCCACGAGGCGGTCGTCATCATCGCTCTTGTGCTGATCGTGTCGCGGGCGATGATGAATTCGGGCGCCGTCGAGTTCATCGCGCAGTATGTCGTCGACAAGGGCCGCTCGCTTTCCGCCCATATCGGCATCATGGCCGTCGTGGGCGCTGCCCTGTCCGCCATCATCAACAACGTCGCCGCGCTCGTCATCCTCATGAACCTCGACCTGGAGACGGCGCGCAAGGCAGAACGGCCGGTCTCGCTGTCGCTGATGCCGCTGTCCTTCGCCACCATCCTCGGCGGAATGATCACGCTGATCGGCACGCCGCCAAACATCGTCATCGCCCAATACAGGGACCGCGCCTTTGGCGAACCCTTCTCGATGTTCGACTTCTCGCCGGTCGGCCTCATCTGCGCCGTCGCCGGCATCGCCTTTGTCGCCACGGTGGGATGGCGCTTCATTCCCCAGCACGCCCAGAAGGCGACCCCGATCGTGGAGGGCCCCGGCGGGCTCTTCGTCGCGGAAGCCGACGTTCCCGAGGAATCCGAATGGATCGGAAAGACGCCAAACGACATGGTCGAACTGGCGGGCGAGCAGGACGTGACGATCCTCGGGCTGGTGAGGAATGGCAGGCGGCTGCCTGGCTTCGCGCTTGGCGACGAGATACGCGAGGGCGACCGGCTCGTACTGGAAGGCGATCCGAAAGCCATCGAAGCCTTCATCGGCGCCACCAAGCTCGAGATCGCGTCGGAGAACAAGGATGAGGGACTGACGAGCAAGTCGCTGACGCTCGTGGAGACGATCGTGCCGGATGGCGCCCGCGCCGTGGGTCGCACCGCCGACGGCATGCGGCTTCTCACGCGCCAGGGCGTATCGCTGCTCGGCATCTCCCGCCAGGGCAAGCGTTTCCGCGAGCGGGTTCGCGCGGTGCAGATCAAGCCGGGCGACGTGCTCCTCCTCATCGGCCCCGCCAGCCGCGTTGCGCAGGCGGCGGAGTGGATGGGCGTGCTGCCGCTCGCCGAACGCAGCCACACCGTCATCCAGCGCGGCAAGGCACTGCTTGCCATCGGCATCTTCGTCGCGGCGATCGCGGCCGCGGTGATCGGCTTCGTGCCGCTGGCGATTGGGCTCGCGGCGGCGGTCGGGTTCTACGCCATCTTCAACATCGTGGGGCCGCGGGAGGTCTACGATTCCGTCGAATGGCCGGTCATCGTGCTCCTCGCCTCGCTGATCCCGATCGGGCTGGCGCTGGAGGATTCGGGTGGTACCGCCCTGATCGCCAACGCCATCGTGGCGCAGACCTCGTTCCTGCCGGCCTGGGCGATCCTCGCCATCCTGATGATCGTCACAATGACCTTGTCGGACTTCCTCAACAACGTGGCGACAGCGCTGATCGCGGCGCCCATCGCGGTCGGCGTGGCGAACTCGATCGAGGTGTCGCCCGACCCGTTCCTGATGGGCGTGGCGGTCGCGGCTTCCTGCGCTTTCCTCACGCCGATCGGCCACAAGAACAACACCATCATCATGGGCCCGGGCGGCTATCGGTTCGGCGACTACTGGCGCATCGGCCTGCCGCTGGAAGCGATCATCCTCGCCGTCTCCGTTCCCGCGATCCTCTTCTTCTGGCCGCTCTGATCGCAAAGCGAGACCGCGCCCTTGCGCTCGCGCGCCGGTGCTGGTGATCTGGCGACCGGGAGGAGACCATGTCGGACGCGCCGCGCTACGAAATCGATCCGGCCGCCTTCTGGCGCGATCCCTATCCCGATCTCGAACGCATGCGCGCGGTGGCGCCGATCGCCTTCGTGCCGCAACTCGGCGCGACGCTGCTTTCGCGGCGCGACGACATCTATGTCTGCGAGAAGAACATTGCCGTCTTTTCGTCGCACCAGCCGGGTGGGCTGATGAACCGCCTGATGGGCCACAACATGATGCGCAAGGACGGCGAGGCGCACATGGCCGAGCGCCGCGCCATCTTTCCGTCGGTGTCGCCGAAGACCGTGCGCGACGTCTGGAAGCAGCAGTTCGAGGCGCATGCGGATGAGGTGCTCGACGAACTGGAGCCGCGGGGCGGGGCCGAACTCGTCAAGGAGTTCGCGCTGCGGTTTTCCGCCGAGTGCCTGAAGACCCTGACCGGGCTCGTCAACATGCGGTTCCAGGAGATGGATGCCTGGTCGCAGGCGATGATCGACGGTATCGCCAACTACGCCGGCGATCCGGAGGTGGAGGCGCGCTGCCACGCGGCGACGGCAGGCATAGACGCGGCGATCGACGACATGCTGCCCGTCGTTCGCGCCGCTCCCAACCCGAGCCTGCTCAGCGTCATGCTCGAAGGCGGGATGCCGATGGAGAGCGTGCGCGCGAACGTGAAGCTCGCCATCAGCGGCGGCCAGAACGAACCGCGCGATGCCATATCGGGCGCGGTCTGGGCGCTGCTGACCCATCCGTCGGAACGGGCGAAGGTGGAGGCGGGTGAGGCCGGCTGGATGCAGGTGTTCGACGAATATTGCCGATGGCTGGCCCCGATCGGCATGTCGCCACGCCGCGTGGCGGTCGAGCATCGCTACGGGGACATCACGTTCGAACCGGAGGACCGCGTCTTCTTCATGTTCGGCTCCGCCAACCGCGACGAGGCGCATTTTCCCGACGCGGACCGGTTCGACGTCTCGCGCGACACGTCCAAGTCGATCGCCTTCGGCGCCGGCCCACATTTCTGCGCCGGTGCGTGGGCGTCGCGCTGCATGGTGGCCGAGGTGGCGTTGCCGAAGCTATTCGGCCGCCTCCACCGGCTTCAGATCGAAGAGAACGCGCAGGTGCGGATCGGCGG
>CATMOC010000353.1 GCA_950071955.1 uncultured Mesorhizobium sp.
TTCGGATCGCTGGTCCTCGACGTCGTGAAGCGGATCGTCCTCCACCCGTTCATCATCGCCACGGCCGTCGGGGTTTCTGCCGCCGCCTTCGCCTGGACGCCGCCCGAGGCACTCCAGAGGCTTCTGGAGATGCTCGCCCGAGCGGCCGCGCCCTGTGCTCTCTTCACCATGGGCGTGACGCTGGCCCTGCGACCGCTGAAGCGCGTACCTCACGCGATGGCCTCGATCGCGGCGATCAAGCTGATCCTCCACCCCTTGCTCTGCTATCTGGTGCTGAGTGCGATCGGCGACTTCGATCCCGTCTGGGTCTACACCGCTGTGCTGCTGGCCGGCCTTCCGACGGCGACCAACGTTTTCGTCATCGCCCAGCAATACGGCGTCTGGACGGAGCGGGCGTCGGCGAGCGTCTTGATCACGACCGTACTTTCGGTCTTCACCGTCACCGGGCTGCTCTATCTGATCAAGAGCGGCGTGCTACCGCCCGACCTCTTCCCTGCGTCGTGAGAAGAGCTTGCCGAACCCGGATCCCGGCTCCAGCCCTTCGCGCATGAACATGGCGCGCAGCGGCGCGGATGCCCCCAGGAGGCCGAGCCCGGCGGAGCGGGCAAGCTGCGCCGGCAGGAGATCGGAGAGCAGCGAGCGGTTGAGCGCATTGACCGCTCCGGTGCGGGCGAGGATGTCGGGTCCCCGGCGCAGCGAATAGGCGCGCAGCGCGGCCGAGGACCCAGGATCCTCCTTGTGGCTGCGCGCCGTCGCCACGAGATCGCGGATGTCCCGGATGCCGAGATTCAGCCCCTGGGCGCCGATCGGCGGGAAGACATGCGCGGCCTCGCCGACGAGCGCCACGCGCTTTCGCGCGAAGCTCGACGGCAACGCCGCCGAAAGCGGGTAAACCTGGCGGCCCGGTTCGACGGTGACCTTTCCGAGCATCGATTGCATCTGCTCCTCGACCAGCCCGGACAGCTCCTCGTCGCTGATCTCGGCGAGATGCTGCGCCCGCTCGGGGCGGAGCACCCACACCAGGCTCGATCGCTGGCCGGGCAGGGGCACCTGCGTGAACGGGCCGGTTTCGGTGTGGAACTCGGTGGAGACGTCGCCATGCGGGCGGTGATGGGCAAAGTTGAAGACCAGCGCCGCCTGCCTGTAGGCATGCGTGGCGACGCGGATACCGGCGGCTTCCCGCGCCTTCGAATTCCGCCCATCGGCGGCCACGACCAGCCGGGCGGCGATCGGCGGAGCCTCCTTCGGGAACGCCTCGACGAATTCGGCGCCCGCCTGCCAGTGCGACACGACCTCGCGAGTCCAGCTGATCTCCGCCCGCGCCGCTACCGCGGCTTCGAGTTCCCGCACCAGCGCGCCGTTGGGCATGTTCCAGCCGAAGGCTTCCTCTCCGATCTCGCTGGCGTGGAAGGAGACGGGACGGCTGCGCAGCAGGCGCCGCGTCGCGTCCACGATGCGCATCGCCCGCAGCGGCGCGCCATGCGCCAGCACTGCGTCCTTGAGCCCGAGTCCGTCCAGGAATTTCAGGGACGGCATCATCAGGGCCGTCGTGCGGCGGTCCTCGCCGGAGGCGGCCGGACCGATCAGTTCGACGCCGAAGCCCGAATCGGCGAGCGCGAGGGCCGCGATCAGTCCCGCCGGCCCCGCACCGGCGACGATGATGTCTTTCGCGTCCGCCTTGTCCATCGCGCAACCCTCGATCCTGTTCCGCACGTCTCGGTGCGGTCCTTGTATATGGCGGCTGGAGGTCTCCGATCAACGCGGCGCGATGCATCATGGCTTGTGCGGCGGGCGAAGGTGACTGTACTGTCCGTGCGAGAATCCGCGGGAGGACAAGGGACGAATGGTTGCACGGGGCCCGACGCGGTCGGATAGACAGGGGAGACCGCTGGATCGCTCAACCGTTTCGCCGCGTTGTTTGCGAATGGCCGTCTATTCGAAGCAGGACCGGCATCGACCGTGAACAAGAATATCATCGGCCGCAAGCTCGCCGAACGGATTCCCCTGAGCCGCAAGAAGGTGACGTGGCCGCAGGCGCGCGCCTTTTCGGTTCATCTGCTCACCGCCTCCGGCTCTTTCCTGGCATTCCTGTCGCTCGTGGCCGCGAGCGAGGAGCGCTGGACGGCCATGTTCTGGTGGCTGGGCCTCGCCCTCTTCGTCGACGGGATCGACGGGCCGATCGCGCGCAAGCTGCAGGTCAAGACGGTGCTGCCGACCTGGTCCGGCGACTTGCTCGACAACATCATCGACTATGTCACCTACGTGCTCATTCCCGCTTTCGCGCTCTACCAGCGCGGCTTCATGGGCGAGGGGCTGTCGTTTCTGTCGGCCGCCATCATCGTGGTCTCCAGCGCGATCTACTACGCCGACACGGGGATGAAGACGAAGGAGAACTTCTTCAAGGGGTTTCCGGTCGTCTGGAACATGGTCGTGTTCACCCTCTTCGTCATCGAGCCGGGTGAATGGGTGTCGTTCGCCGTCGTCGTCTTCGCAGGCATTCTCACATTCCTGCCCATCAATTTCCTGCATCCCGTGCGCGTCCAGCGGCTGCGCAACATCAATTTGCCGATCTTCTTCGCCTGGTGCATCTTCGGGGCGATCGCCCTCGTCCAGGACATGCGGGCATACGACTTCGTGAAGATCGGCATTGCCGTCACCGGCGTCTATCTGTTCGTCATCGGCGGGATCATGCAGTTATTTCCGTATCTTGGAGCAAGGAGTTCAAAGAGTGCCTAAGGCAGTGAGAGTTCACAACCACGGCGGCCCGGAAGTCCTGGTCTATGAAGACGTCGACGTCGGTTCACCGGGAGCGGGTCAGGTTCGCGTGCGGCATACCGCGATCGGCCTGAACTTCCTCGACACCTATTTCCGCAGCGGCCTCTATCCGGCGCCGAACGGCCTGCCGCTGATCGCCGGCAATGAGGCCGCGGGCGTGGTCGAGGAGGTAGGCGAGGGCGTCGACTGGCTGAAACCGGGCGACCGCGTCGCCTACGTCGGCCCGATCGGATCCTACTGCGAAGCGCGGGTCATGCCGGTCGGAACGCTCGTCAAGGTGCCCGACGGCGTCACCGACGACCAGGCCGCGGCCATGATGCTGAAGGGTATGACGGCCGAGTATCTGCTCAACCGTACCTTCAAGGTGAAGCCGGGCGACACGATCCTCTACCATGCGGCCGCCGGCGGTGTCGGCCTTCTGGTCGGCCAGTGGGCGAAGCACATCGGCGCGACCGTCATCGGAACGGCCGGCGGTCCCGAAAAGGTCGCGCTCGCCAAGGCCCACGGCTTCGATCACGTCATCGACTACAATTCGCAGGATTTCGTCGAGGAGGTGAAGTCTCTAACCGGCGGGAAAAAGTGCGACGTCGTCTACGATTCGGTCGGCAAGGACACGTTCCCCGCATCGCTCGACTGCCTGCGGCCGTTCGGGCTCTTCGTCAGCTTCGGCCAGTCGTCAGGACCCATCCCGCCGTTCAACCTGGGCATTCTCTCGCAGAAGGGATCGCTGTACGCCACGCGGCCGACGCTGTTCACTCATGCGGCACGGCGCGAGGACCTTGAATCGATGGCCGCGAACCTCTTCGACGTCGTGGCGAAGGGCATCGTGAAGGTCGAAATCAACCAGCGCTACGCCCTGAAGGACGCCGCGCAGGCCCATACCGACCTCGAAAACCGCAAGACCACCGGTACGACGATTCTCCTGCCTTGATATTGTGCCGGAATTGTTGAAGCTCTTTCAATGAGCAGGTCGCTTTCCGCGGCGCGAGGGGCGCGCCTACGATCGCGATCGGGAACATAAAGAAAAAGAATGGGGTAGGCAGTTTGGCGGACGAAGGCGCTCAAGGGGGCGTGACCCTTCTCGATGTCCGCGGTCTCACGAAGATCTTCGGGAGCCTGAGGGCGTGCGACGGGATCGACCTCGACATCGCCCGGGGCGAGATCCATGCCCTGCTCGGCGAGAACGGTGCCGGCAAGTCCACGCTCGTCAAGATGCTCTTCGGCTCGCTTGAGCCGAACGCGGGGGAAATCCGCTGGGAAGGCCGCGCGGTGCGCATCGCCAACCCCAGCGAGGCGCGCAAGCTCGGCATCGGCATGGTCTTCCAGCACTTTTCGCTCTTCGAGGCGTTGACGGCCGCCGAGAACATCGCGCTGTCGCTGGACGACAAGACCCCCATCTCGACCATCGCCGCTAAGGCGCAGGCGCTCTCCTACAGCTACGGACTTCCGCTCGATCCCTACGCGATGGTCGGCGACCTGTCGGTCGGCGAACGGCAACGCATCGAGATCATCCGCTGCCTGCTCCAGACCCCGCAGCTGATCATCCTCGACGAGCCCACCTCGGTGCTCACCCCGCAGGAGGCCGACAAGCTCTTCGAGACGCTGGAAAGGCTGCGCGGCGAGGGCAAGTCGATCCTCTACATCTCGCACAGGCTGGAGGAGGTGAAGCGCATGTGCGACCGCGCCACCGTGCTGCGCCACGGCAAGGTGGTCGGCCACTGCGATCCCCGCAAGGAAACCGCGGCCTCGCTCGCCAACATGATGGTGGGCAGCGAAGTGCATGCGGTCGTGCGCGAGCATTCCAGTGCCATCGCGAGCGCCGAGGTGCTCCTGCGCATCGACCGGCTGAGCCGCGCGCCGGCGACGCCTTTTTCCATTCCCCTGCGCGACATCTCGCTGGATGTTAGAGCGGGCGAGGTCATCGGCATCGCGGGTGTTGCCGGCAACGGCCAGGGCGAGCTGTTCGAGGCGCTGTCGGGCGAGCGCCGGGCGCAGGCGGGAGAGCGGCACGGCATGCAGGCCGAAACAGCCGGGGCCTTCCAGCGGCCATCCC
>CATMOC010000354.1 GCA_950071955.1 uncultured Mesorhizobium sp.
AGGAGACCTGCCTGTCGCGTCGGATGCCTCACCGGCATCTACAACCGTAACCGGACGCCGGGGTGAGCGTCTGGCGGTAAGACGGGCAGGCCGGTTACCGTTACGCCACTCGCCCGACTTGGCGCCAACTTTCCCTGTTGTCCTTTCCGAAAGCCCCGCTCGCGAAGCGGGACCCTTGGGGAGACGACGCATGAAACTCCAGAACTTGTTCGCGGCCGCATCGATTGCCGCACTTTCTCTCACCGCGACAGCCGCGCAGGCGCATTTCCAGCTTGTCTATGCGGAGAACCCGCTGATCGAATCCGCCGGTGACGTACCGCTGAAACTGGTCTTCTGGCATCCGTTCGAGAACGGCCATGTGATGGACATGGGCATGCCGCTGGAATTCTACGCCGTTCATCGCGGCGAGGAAGGCGGCGCGCAGCGCCACCTCGGTCTTGCCGAAGCCGACGTCGCCGCAGATCAGCCGGTCCATCGGGCGTCCGGCGCCGAGGTCGTCAATGACAGAATCGATGGCGGTCTGCTGGTCCTCGGTCTCCTCGTAGGGGAACCGCGCGGCGAACTCGCCGTAGAGCCCCTCCGGCGGCACCAGAACCGGCGCGCCGCGCATCTGCCGCTCCGCCGCGATGCGGATCAGGTCGCCCGCCATCTCCAGAAGGCGCTTCTTCAGCTTGGCCTTGCGCGACTGCCAGGCGCCGCCGCCCAGCCGGTCGAGCGGCGTGTCGGCCGCGTCCGAACCGTAGCGCGACAACAGTTCGATGTTCTCGACCGGCAGGAACAGTCGCCCGTCGCCGGCATAGTGGATCTCCAGGCAGTCGTGTGGCGCGCCCGCCGCCTCGATGTTCTTCAGGCCGATGAAGCGTCCGATGCCGTGATCGGCATGGACGACGATGTCGCCCGCCGCGAGCGAGGAGAGTTCAGAGATGAAATCGGCGGCGCGCTTGCGCTTGGAACGCCTGACCAGTCGGTCGCCCAGAATGTCCTGCTCGCCGAGCAGCACCATCCGGGCTGTCTCGAAGCCCGTCTCGACCGGTAGGACCGCGACGCCGGCCTCGCCCGCCGGCAGCTTCTCAAGTTCCGAAAGGGTTTCCACCCGCGTCATGTTGCCGAGGCCGTGTTCGGCAAGAATCTGGCCGAGGCGGTCGAGCGAACCCTCGCTCCAGGCGGCGATCAGGACCTTGCGTCCCGCCGCGCGCTCGGCGGCGACATATCTTACGGCATGGTCGAAGACGTTGGCATTAGGATCGGCGCGCTCTGCGGCGAAGCTCCGCCCTGCCCGGGACTTCGCGTTCAGGATCACCCGGCTACCGGCCGGCGGCGCCTCGAAGGGCGACAGGTCGCAGACCAGCCGCTCTCCCGCTTCCGACACGATGCTTTCGGGAGTCAGGTAGAGACGATCGGGCGGGGTTGGATTGTAGGGTGTGGCGTCCCCCAGGCCCTTCCCCTCGGCCTGCCGCTTCCGCGCCTCGTAGTGGTCGAGGATCAGCGCATGGCGCTCCGACAGCGACTCGTGCGCCAGATTGTCGAAGACCAGCGGGCCTTCCGGCACGTAGTCGAAGATCGTTTCCAGCCGGTCATGAAAGAAGGGCAGCCAGTGCTCCATGCCGGCGAAGCGGCGGCCCTCGCTGATGGCGGCGTAAAGCGCGTCGTCGCGCGAGGGTGCACCGAAGGCCTCGATGTAGTTGCGGCGAAACCGGCTGATCGTGTCGGGTGTCAGCGCCACCTCGCTCGCCGGCTGCAGCGACATCTCCTTGCGCTGGCCGGTCGTTCGCTGGGTCGCGGCGTCGAAGGCGCGGATCGATTCCAGCGTGTCGCCGAAGAAGTCGAGCCTGAGCGGCTCCGGCCAGCCCGGCGCGTGGAGATCGAGGATACCGCCGCGCACCGCGAAGTCGCCGACGTCGCGTACGGTGCCGACGCGATCGAAGCCGTTGGTCTCCAGCCGGTCGATCAGCGCCTTCATGTCGACCTGGTTGCCGGACCGCACCGAGAAGGATTGCGCGGCTAGCACCGCGGCCGGCGGCACGCGCTGCAGGACCGCGTTGACCGTGGTGATGACCACCGCCCGGTGCGGCTTTTCCCTGAGCGCGATCATTGCCGAAAGGGCGTCCAGCCGCCGCGCGGCCGCGTCTGCGCCCGGCGACACGCGGTCGTAGGGCAGGCAGTCCCAGGCGGGAAGTTCCAGCACGGGCAGTCCTGGCGCGGCGAAGGCCAGCGCCTCGATGATGGCCGGAATCCGCTGACCGTCGCGGGCGACGAACAGCACCGGCCGGTCGCCCGCCGCCTCCGCGGCGATCCGCGCCAGCACGAAGGCCTCGAAGCCGTCGGCGACGCCGCCGATCGTCACGGCCCCGGTGCGGCCAGGCTTCAGGCCGAGAGAATCGATCAGGTTCATTTTTTCAGTTGTCGTCAGAAGGGCATGACCTGGCGAAACGCCTGGATCCTGCGGAAGAGCGGATGATCGTACTGCTCGGGAACCGGCGCCTCGCCGGTCATCCATTTCAGGAGGTCGGCGTCGAGCTGGTCGAGCAAATCCTCATATTGGTCGAGTTCGCTGGAACTCAAGGTGTCGATGCGCGCATCGGCGAAGGTGCCGAGTAGGAGGTCCACCTCGCGCATGCCGCGATGCCAGGACCGATAGAGCGCCTTCTTGCGCCTGATCTCCAACCCGCCGCTGCTTCTGCTCATGCCGCTATCGCTCATCCGCCCTGTCGGTGAGCGCATATATAGTGGATCGCGGGGGGTGTCAGCCTTGCATCGGCCCGCCGAGCACATAAGGTCGCTGCCGATGCGCCCCTCCCTCCTCGATCCCCTCTATGCGCCCGCCACTTCGCTGGAGGGCGTCGGCCCGAAGGTTCTCGCCCTCCTGGAAAAAATCGTGCCTGCCGACATCGCCGAGCGCGACCTGCGCGTCGGCGACCTGCTCTTCGTGCTGCCGCACTCGCTGATCGATCGGCGCAGCCGGCCCGAGATCGCCGGCGCCGCGCAGGGTGCGATCGTTACGCTGGAGGTCACCATCGACCGCCACCAGCCGCCGCCGCGCGGCAAGGGCAACCAGCCGTACCGCGTCTTCGCCTTCGACGAGACGGGCGAGATCGCGCTGACCTTCTTCCATGCCAAGGGCACATGGCTTGAAAAGGCGCTGCCGGTCGGCGAGCGGTTCCTCGTCAGTGGCCGCATGGAATGGTTCAACGGCCGCCCGTCGATGGTCCACCCCGACCACATGGTCCCGGCTGACAAGGCCGGGGACCTGCCGCTCGTGGAACCGGTCTATCCGCTGACGGCAGGCCTCTCCCCGCGCGTGTTGCGGCGCATCCTCGCCCAGGCGCTCGGGCGCATGCCCGCGCTGCCGGAGTGGCTCGACGGGGAACTGATGCGGCGGCACTCGTTTCCCGGCTTCCCGGACGCGCTGATACGGCTGCACGAGCCAGTCGACGCGCTCGACGTCTCGCTGGACAATCCCGCCCGCCGCCGGCTTGCCTATGACGAGTTGCTGGCGGGACAGGTTTCGCTGGCGCTGGTGCGGTCGCGCATCCGGCGGCTTTCCGGCCGGCCGCTGATTGGCGACGGATCGCTCGTCGCGCGCATCCGCGCCGCCCTGCCGTACAATCTCACGGGATCCCAGGAGAAGGCGGTCGCCGAGATCGAGGCTGATCTCTCCCGCCCGGATCGCATGCTGCGGCTGCTGCAGGGCGACGTCGGCGCCGGCAAGACGGTCGTGGCGCTGCTTGCCATGGCGCGCGCGGCGGAAGCCGGCGGCCAGTCCGCGCTGATGGCGCCGACCGAGATTCTCGCACGCCAGCATCTCGCTACCATCGCGCCCCTTGCGGAAAAGGCGGGTCTGACGGTGCGCATTCTCACCGGCCGCGAAAAGGGCCGCGAACGCGCCGACGTGCTTGCCGGCCTCGCCGACGGGTCGATCCACTTCGTCGTCGGAACCCACGCCCTGTTCCAGGAGAGCGTCTCCTACCGCAACCTGGTGCTCGCGATCGTCGACGAGCAGCATCGCTTCGGCGTCCACCAGCGCCTCTCCATCACCGCCAAGGGCGATGCGCCCGACATGCTGGTCATGACCGCTACGCCGATCCCGCGCACGCTGGTGCTCACCGCCTTCGGCGACATGGACGTCTCGCGCCTGACCGAGAAGCCGGCGGGCCGGCGACCGATCCAGACGGTGACGCTGCCCACCGAACGCCTCGGCGAACTCATCGCCCGCATCGGCCGCGCCGTCGAGGAAGGCCAGAAGATCTACTGGATCTGCCCGCTTGTGGAGGAATCCGAAGAGGTCAAGCTGATGTCTGCCGAGGACCGGGCGAAATCCCTCAGGCAGCATTTCGGCCCGCTGGTCGGCCTGGTGCACGGACGGATGAAAGGCGCGGAGAAGGACGACGCCATGCGCGCGTTCAAGGCCGGCGAGACGCGCGTTCTGGTGGCAACGACGGTGATCGAAGTCGGCGTCGACGTGCCGGACGCCACGATCATGGTCATCGAGCATGCGGAGCGCTTCGGCCTTGCACAGCTTCACCAGTTGCGCGGGCGGGTCGGGCGCGGCGACAAGGCGTCCACCTGCGTGCTCCTCTACGAGGGACCGCTCGGCGAGACGGCAAAGCGGCGGCTGTCGGTCATGCGGGAGACAGAGGACGGGTTCGTCATCTCCGAGGAGGACCTGAAGCTGCGTGGCGAAGGCGAACTCCTGGGCACTCGGCAGTCGGGGACGCCCGGCTTTCTCGTCGCCCGTCTTGAGGCGCATGGCGATCTCCTGGAGATCGCGCGCGACGACGCGCGGCTGCTGCTGGACCGCGATCCGGAACTCGCCTC
>CATMOC010000355.1 GCA_950071955.1 uncultured Mesorhizobium sp.
GTCTCAGGCCGTCATCGTTTCGCTCCGTTCATGGGCGGCCCGCGCGGTCTCCTCCATCCTTCGGCGGATGGACACCGCCTGGCTGTCCGTCGCCTCCACATCGTCCCAGCTCAGCATGGCGCCTTGCGCGACCGGGCGCGTCAAGGCCACGCCATGGGCAAGGCCGATCGGGAGGGCGCGGGCGGCGAGCGAATCACCGGCGCGGGCGAGCCGGCCCCAGACGGTATAGCCGCCCTCGCCATCGAGCATGTCGCCGGGCACGAGGTCGCGCTTCGCCACCGCCACCGCGTCGCCCCGGAAGACGCGAGCCTGGCCGGTCGGTTCACCCCGAAGAGCGGCCGAAAGCACCGAGATCCCGAGTTCCAGCCCGATAAGGTGGAACGGCTTGTACATCGCGGCGAAACGCCCGGTGGAATCAACCGGCAGGCCGTATTGGCGGAAACAGCCGGCGGCATAGTCGTTGGGCGCTTCGAGCACGACGTAGACGCCCCACCGCAGGTCGCGGAAAACGGGACGGCCGTCGCGCTCCAGCGAGGAGACCACCTCGACCATGCCGCCTGCCTCCATGGCGCCGCCCACATTGCGCGGTCGCAGCACATGGCACAGGTCGTCGACGCCGCAGGGTGGGAAAGCGAGCCCGTCCGAGGGAACAGCAAGGTCGCAGGCATTGGCGATCGCTGCCATCTCGATGGCCGACTTGGTGCCGTCCAGGAAGGAGTTGAACATCTGGGAATTCATGCCGGCCGCCCGCGCTGCTTCAGGAGTCAGCCCGTAGTGCGACCACACCTCGTCCGGGGTGATCCGATGATAGGAGGGCAGGTATTTGGTACCCTTTCCTGCGGCCTGCACACGGAAACCCGTTGCACGTGCCCAGTCCACCATCTCGGCGACGAGGGCAGGCTGATCTCCATAGGCCATGGAGTAGACCACGCCCGCCGAGCGTGCGCGTTTCGCCAACGCGGGTCCGGCAAGAACGTCGGCCTCGACATTGACCATGACGACGTGCTTGCCGTTGTCGATTGCCGCCAGCGCATGCGCGATCCCCGCGGCCGGCGAACCGGTCGCGTCGATGACGACGTCGACCCCATCGGAAGCGGCAAGCGCCCGTCCATCCTCAATGAAGGCGGTAGCCGCGATGCGCTCTTCCTGCCAGCCGACTGCGCGGCAAGCAGCCCTCGCCCGCTCGGGCGACAGGTCGGCGACTACCGTTACCTCGAGGCCAGGGGTGAAAGGGACCTGGCTCAGGAACATGGAGCCGAACTTACCGGCGCCGATCAGACCGGTGCGGACCGGCCTGCCGGAAGCCGATTGGGCCTGGAGCAGCGAAAACAGGTTCATGCGCGAGCCTTGCAGGATGTCATTTCCGCCTTTGCCTCAGAAATCATTCGGGACGAGGGCGGAGACGTCCGAGGGCCATTCCTCCCGCGCCGGCCAGAAGCGCGTCCGATCGCCTTTCTGCGCGAAATAGATCGCTTGTTCCATCGGATCCACGACGACGAAGCTGTCGGACATGCCGCAGGCGTGCGGCACGCAGCCTCTCGCCACGAGCATGCCGTCGGGCGCGATATCGGGCTCCCCGGCGGTGCCGAGGCCTGCTGCAAACGTTCCCAGCTGGTCTCCGAGCAGTTCCAGGGCGGCCGCATGCACGTCGGCATTCCGGAAAAGATCCAGCGGATGGCCGATCGCGGCCGCATCGAACGTCGCCCATGACGTGCCGGGCTGCGGGGCATAGGCGATGCGACCGTGCAGGCTGAAACCCTGGCCAGGCGCCCAGCTGGTCACGTCGACCGGTTCGCCCGGCAGCAGATAGGGGATGAAGAACACCGCCGATTCCGAGATGGCGGGGGGAGGCGTCGTACAGTCGGCTTCCGTCATTTCGAGGGTGACAGGGCCTTCTTCGGGCTTCCACACCATGGCAACGGATGGTGCGCAGGCATTGCCGCCCGGCCCGATATAGAAAAACGCGACGTCGGTGCCGCCGACATCGGCGATCCTGTCGAAGAACGCGAAATAGTCGCGGGCGAGTTCGCGTCCGTCGAAGGCGAGCACCTTTTCGAAGTCCGGCGTCTCGGTGATCGTCAGTTCGCCATCCGCGAACGGAATGCGCTCCGGCTCCTGGTCCTGCGCGGCCACGGGCAGCACGAGCGGGAGCGAGACGAGAACGGCCGATAGCATGCGAGGGAGTAGGGACACCGGACGACTCCAGATGGATCGCCGGCAATCTAGCCCACGAACCTGCCAACAGGAACCGTCATAGGTTGCCTATCCTTGGACGACGATGCGGTGAAGGATCCGGCGCACCAGCGGCGCGACGACGAGGACCGCGGGAAAGGCGACGGCCCATGACGGGAACCACGCTGCCATCCATCGGTCGAAGAAGTCGCCAGCGACGCCCGATGCGATGGCGGTGGAAAGGCCGGACACGATGCACGACATCATGCCCGACAGGAGCAGCCCGAAGGCGATCGGCTCGAACCGCCGGGGAAGAAACGGCTTCATCGCAGATTGGCGTTCAGGCCCAGGGCCGCGTCTCCGCGAGCTTCTTCTCGTAACTGGCGATCGAGGGCGCCTTCTCCAGGGTCAGCCCGATGTCGTCCAGGCCGTTCAGCATGCAGTGGCGGCGGAACCCGTCCAGGTCGAAATGGATCATGCCGCCATCCGGACCCCTGATTTCCATTGCTTCGAGATCGATCGAGATCGTGGCGTTCGAGCCGCGCGAGGCGTCGTCCATGAGCTTCTCGAGGTCTTCCGGGCTGACCTGGATCGGCAGGATGCCGTTCTTGAAGCAGTTGTTGTAGAAAATGTCGGCGAACGAGGTGGAGATCACGCAGCGGATGCCGAAGTCGAGAAGCGCCCACGGCGCGTGCTCGCGCGAGGACCCGCAGCCGAAATTGTCACCCGCCACAAGGATCTGCGCGTTGCGGTACGCCGGCTTGTTGAGCACGAAGTCGGGATTCTCCGTGCCGTCCTCGTTGTAGCGCATCTCGGCGAACAGACCCTTGCCGAGCCCGGTCCGCTTGATCGTTTTGAGATAATCCTTGGGGATGATCATGTCGGTGTCGACGTTGACGATCGGCAGGGGGGCTGCGACCCCGGTCAGCTTGGTGAATTTTTCCATCTTCGGCCCGCACGCGCTTTCGGCTGAGTTTCTTCCGACATCGCTTTACACAGCTTGCGCCTTCAAATCAAAGGGGCGGCGGTTCGTCGCCACCCCTTCCGATTCATCCAGTTCTAGACGCGCCGCACTGCCATCACGCCGGTCTCGGTGCCGGTCAGCCGCCGCGAACGGCCGTCCGCGCCCACGACCATGGTGATCCGGCGCCGCGTGGACGAGAACAGTTCCGAGGTGACCACGTCGACCGGAGGATCGAAGGCGATCGTGGCGCGCCACAGATGTGGCTTGATCGTCTCCTCCAGGCCGAAGACGTGGCCCTGTACCGGCTTGCCGTTGAAGGTGCCCTCGACACGATCCCCGACCGCGAAGGGGGCGGCGGGCCCGTCGGCTTTTTCCGGCGCGCTCGCCACAGCCGCCTGCGCCGAAAGCGTGTTCCAGTCGCGCACGCCGTTCTGCCTCGCGACGAGTTCCAGCGCGCGGCCGTGGCTGACGGCGACCCCGTCGGCGGAAAGCGCCTCGCGCAGGCGTCGCGCCTGGGCTTTGTAGGTCTCCACCGGATTTTCGAATGTCTGGACGATGGTCATCGTTGTTCTCCTATCGATCTTGCGACCGGCATCGGGATGACGGGAGTCCGCCTTGCCGTTCCAGCCGTCGCATGACAGGGAAACGATGTGATATCGGAAGCTTCACCTTGGCTCGCGCCCGCGGACGGCGGGGGCTTCCGGCCCCGGAGCGCACAGATAGGTGTGGCATGTCGCCGCGTCAATGGCGCCATGCTTTCGAAGGCTGATCCTAGTACGGGTTGAGTACGATACGACACGGAGCTTCCACCGCCGTAAGAGCCAGCGTGACGTCTCCAATCTCGCGACGAACAGGCGTCGAGGCTACGGCATACAAGCGCTGAAGTTCGTCAAGCAGCAGGCCTACGTCCGTTTGGTCGAACACCGAAGGCGACAAGGCTTCCAGAAGCTGGAACTGCAAACCGGAATGCTCGATCGCGGCCGGCAGTTGGCGGAGTTTTACGCAGTAGAGGGTTACGCCGTCCAAATTATCTATTCTGACTTCGGCCATCCTCGTACCCCGAAATTGACGTCGCACCGGCAGCGCGTGACGGAGTACTTCCGTTTATCGAAACCACTTGATCGGGACGTCGAGAATGCGCGCTAGCTTCTCGATCGTCTCCATCGATCCCGTCTTTCGGCCGCTTTCGAGATCGGAGAGATAGCCCTGCGCGATGCCGGCTTCGGCGGCCACATCGCGCTGGACCAGACCGCACCATGTCCGGATTGCCTTGAGGCGCGTGTGTCCGCGCAAAACGAGATCGCCCACCTCGCGCGGCAATGCATCGTCCCTACCGGTCAGTTCGGCCTTGCGGGCGTCGTACATGGCGATGTCGGCGGCATCTTCGTCGAGACAGCCGGCAATCGCTCGCGTGAGGGGGATCGTCTTCACGGCGACAATATCTTGCAATGAGCTTTGTCGAGCAAGAGATAGAATTTCGCGCCTAGATTACGTTCAACTCGCGATACGGCCGCCCCCGGAGCACCCGCTCGTAGCCGAAGACTGAACAGTCGATCGTCCGGTAGCCGCCATGCACGATCAGTTCAAGCTGCCCGAAGGCGCTGACATCGAACTCCTGCAGCGGATCATGCCTCTCGACACCTTCCGCGGCCCGGAAACGGCGGCCGCGGTGG
>CATMOC010000356.1 GCA_950071955.1 uncultured Mesorhizobium sp.
CGTCTCGTAGACGCCGCGGGACTTCATGCCGACGAAGCGGTTTTCGACAAGGTCGAGCCGGCCGATGCCGTTGTCGCGGCCGAGGTCGTTGAGGGCGGAAAGCAGCGTCGCCGGCGACAGGCGTTTGCCGTCGATCGACACCGCATCGCCCTTCTCGAAACCGATGGTGATCTCGGTGACCTTGTCCGGCGCGTCCATTGGCGAGACGGTGCGCTGGTAGACATATTCCGGCGGTTCGTCCCAGGTCTCCTCCAGCACCTTTCCTTCCGACGAGGAGTGCAGAAGGTTGGCGTCGACTGAGAACGGCGCCTCGTTGCGCTTGTCCTTGGCGATCGGGATCTGGTGCTTTTCGGCGAAGTCGAGAAGATCGGTGCGCGACTTGAACGACCAGTCGCGCCACGGCGCGATCACCTTGATGTCGGGGTTCAGCGCATAGGCCGACAGCTCGAAGCGGACCTGGTCGTTGCCCTTTCCGGTGGCGCCGTGCGCGACCGCGTCGGCGCCTGTCTCGCGCGCGATGTCGACAAGGTGCTTGGAGATCAGCGGCCGGGCGATCGAGGTTCCCAGCAGATAGGTGCCTTCATAGACTGCGTTGGCGCGGAACATCGGGAAGACGAAATCGGAGACGAATTCCTCGCGCACGTCCTCGATGAAGATCTCCTTCGCGCCCATCATCTCCGCCTTGCGGCGCGCCGGCTCAAGGTCGTCGACACCCTGCCCGAGGTCGGCGGTGAAGGTCACGACCTCGGCACCCAGTTCGGTCTGGAGCCATTTGAGGATGATGGAGGTGTCCAGCCCGCCCGAATAGGCGAGCACGACCTTCTTGACGTCTTTCCACTTGGTCATGATGTGCTCACGAATGAAGGCACCGCGGCGCGGCGCCGATGGATTTCGCGCGCACTAATAGCAGGAAAGGCAAGCCGGGCAAGGTCGCGGCCCTGCCCGGCATGGCGTCCGCCTCAGGTTCGCCGGCGAAACAGCTGCCCCCAGATGTCGTAGGCCACCAGCACCAGCCCGATGAAACAGGCGGCAAACAGGTCCACCCGCTTCACCGAGAATGCGATGATGCCGAGAAAGACCGCAAACAGCAGGAACGCGAGAAGCGCCAGTGCTCGATCGACCATCATCTTGCGATCCTCCTAGCGTCCATAGAAGAGCTGCGGCAGGTAGTAGGCGATCTGCGGAAACACATAGAGCATTATCATCGTGATGAAGACCATGAAGACATAGGGCAGCGAGCCGGCGAAGATCTGCGTGAGCCTGATCTGCGGTGGCGCTATGCCTTTCAGATAGTAGGCCGACATCGCCATCGGCGGGGTCAGGAACGAGGTCTGCAGGTTGAGCGCGATCAGGATGCCGAAGAACAGCGGGTCGATGTCGAACAGCGGCAGCAGCGGCAGGAAGATCGGCACGAAGATGATGATGATCTCCGACCATTCCAGCGGCCATCCGAGTAGGAAGATGATGATCTGCGCGAGGATGAGGAACTGCAGCGGCGTCATGTCGAGCCCCATCACGAAGTCGCGCACGATGTGCTCGCCGCCGAGATAGGAGAAGACCGACGAGAAGGTCCAGGAACCGACGAACAGCCAGCACACCATCGCGGTCGTCCGCACGGTGAGATAGACGGATTCCTGCAGCCGCTTCCACGTGAGGGCGCGGTAGGCGATCGCCAGCACGAGCCCGCCGAGCGCGCCGATGGAAGCCGCCTCCGAAGGCGTGGCGAGCCCGAAGAGGATCGCGCCGAGCACCGACAGGATCAGGATCGCCAGCGGAAAGAACGACGTCAGCAGCATCCAGGCGAGTTTTGCGGTCGGGATCGGCTCTTCCGGCTCCTCCGGCCGGGGTGCGAGCGACGGCTGCAGCATGGCGCGGCCGATGATGTAGACGAGATACATCCCCGCGAGCAGGAACCCGGGAAGCAGGGCGCCTGCGTAGAGCCGCACGATCGAGACGCCGGACGCGGCGGCATAGACGATCAGCATGATCGACGGCGGGATGAGGATGCCGAGCGTGCCGCCGGCGCAGATGACGCCCGAGGCGAAGCGTTCGTCGTAGCGGGCCTTCAGCATGGCGGGCAGCGCCAGCAGCCCCATCAGCGTCACGACGGCGCCGACGATGCCGGTCGCGGTCGCAAACAGCGCGCAGGTGATGAGCGCCGCGACAGCCATGGACCCCGGCATGCGGCGCGTCGCGATCGACAGGGTCTCGAACAGCCGGTCGACGATGTTTGCCCGCTCCACGATGTAGCCCATGAAGAGGAAGAGCGGGATCGCGGTCAGCACGTCGTTGGCCATGACCGAATAGGTCTGGTTCACGAAGAGATCGAAGATGCGGTTGTCGAGGATATGCCGCATGCGCTCGGCATCGAAGTAGGCGTAGTAACCGAAGCCTATGCCCATCGCCATCAGCGTGAAGGCGATCGGAAATCCCAGCATGATCACGACGATGAACAGGCCGAGCATCAGTATGGCGATTTGCGGATCGGTCATCGGGATTGCCCCTTCGGCGTTACGACATCGACGGCCTCTGAGCCGTGCCGCAGCGCCGCGGCCCCTTCTTTCTGGAGAATGGCCTCCAGTTCCTCCACGTCCTCAGCCGGCTTCGGCCACACGCCCGTGCGGATCGTGATGATGCAGCGAAAGACCTGGGCGATGCCCTGGATGACGAGCAGGATGCCGGCCGCGACGATTACCGTCTTGAACTGGTAGATCGGAATGTTGGCTGGGCTCATCACGCTGACCTCGAGGTAGCGCCACGAACGGCCGATGTAGCGCCATCCGGCGAAGACCAGCGCCAGCCCGCCGGGAAAGAAGAAGATGAAGTAAAGCACCAGCTCGACCTTGGCCTGCGTCCGCGGCGACCAGAGCCGGTAGACGAAGTCGCCGCGCACGTGTCCGTCGCGGGAAAGAGTGTAGGCGCCGGCCATCATGAACATGGTGCCGTACATCATGTAGGAGAGATCGAAGGCCCAGGGAGTCGGCGCGTTCAACGCATAGCGCACGAAAACCTCGTATCCTACGCCGAACGTCATCACCATGACGCACCAGCCGAAGACCTTGCCGAACCAGGCCGACAGCGTGTCGGCGAAACGTATGTAGCTTTCCATGTCCGCCCCGATTGCGCCGCGTCCGCGCGGCAGGTGGCAGGGCCCTCAATGGCCCCGCCCGCTGTCGACCGGCCGCCGCGGAGGCGGCCGTTGTCCGGATCAGAGCTTTCCGGGGAAGTAGTGGTTGTAGGCCATGCGGTAGTCGGGCGAGTTCTGCAAGCTGTAGAAGACCACGCGCTCGACCCACTTCTTCTGGCTGTCCACCACCTTGGCGAAGAACTCGTCCTCCATGAGCGGCGGCATGATCTTGTCCCAGGCCTCGAGCTGCGCCTGAAGCACGGAGTCCGGCGTGCGCTTGACGTTGACGCCGTTTTCGGTCTGGAGCTTCTGCAGGTCGGACGAGTACTGGTCCATCGCGTATGCGAAGTTCGCCAGGTGAGCGGCTTCGACGCCGTAGCGCAAAATAGCCTGCAGGTCCGGATCGAGGCTCTCGAACTTGTCCTTGTTGAAGATGTACTCGAAAGACTCGCTCGCCTGGTGGTAGGACGCGAGCATGTAGTTCTTGGCCACGTCCTGCGCACCGAAACGCATGTCCGAGGTCGGGTTGTTGAACTCGAACGCGTCGATGACGCCGCGTTCCATGGCGGGCACGATCTCGCCGCCCGGAAGCTGTGCGACCGAGGCGCCCATCGCCTGGAAGAGATCGGCGGCGAGGCCGACCGTGCGATACTTGAGCCCGCTGACCTGGCTGGCGTCGGTGATCTCGTTCTTGAACCAGCCGAGCGGCTGGGCCGGCATGCCGAAGCTCAGGAAACCGACGATGTTCAGCCCCAGCACGTCCTGCGTCAGCTCGCGGTAGAAATCGTAGCCGCCGCCATGGTAGAGCCAGGCGATCATCTGGTTGGCGTCGCCGCCGAACACCGGACCCGTGCCGAAGAGCGAGGCGGCCTTGTTCTTGCCGTACCAGTAGACCGGAACGGTGTGCGCCGCGTCGATGATGCCGTCATGGGCCGCATCCTGCACCTGGAACGCACCCACGACCGCGCCGGCCGGCAGCAGGTCGATCTTCAGGCGTCCGCCCGACATCTCCTGCACCCGGTCCACATACTGCTGCGCCATCTCCTGAAAGATGTCGGAGGACGGCCACGAAGACTGCATCTTCAGGACGATCGGCGCTTGCGCGAGCACCGCCGGCGCGGCAAGGGTCGTCGCCGCGGCGGCGCCTGCGCCCGCCAGCGACGTGTTCTTCAAGAATCTGCGGCGTGATATCGGTGTGCTGGTCATTGGTTCCTCCCTGAATCTCGTATTGTGATATTCCAGCGAGGCCAGAATATGCGATATGAGCCGGTATGCAAGCAGCCGCTGCGGTTCGACTTTCGCAGCATTTACCGACCTCTTCGCACCTGCAGTATTTCCTCGCCGTTTCTCTTGCACTGCAACAAGACACAGAGCGGATCGGCGAATGCTCGTCTTCCGGAGTTCCCATGACCTTCGTTCCCGAAACCGCGGTGATCCTCCAGTTCGCGATCGCCACCTTCATCATTGCAATCACGCCGGGTCCCGACATGACGCTTTTCGTCGGACGCGCGCTCTCGGAAGGCCGCGGCGCGGGCCTCGCCTGCATGTTCGGCGCCATGACCGGCTGCGTTATCCATACGACCATGGTGGCGCTGGGACTGTCGGCGCTGATCGTCGCCTCGCCGCAGGCATTCCTCGTCTTGAAGATCGTCGGGGCGGG
>CATMOC010000357.1 GCA_950071955.1 uncultured Mesorhizobium sp.
GCATTCCGCGAGGCGCTGTCGCGCCATGCGCCGCTGCTCGACCGCCGCGAGGCAGCGGGAAAGGTCCGCCGCTGCCACGGCGACCTTCACCTGCGCAACATCTGCCTGCTGGACGGTGCTCCCCGCCTGTTCGACTGCATCGAATTCAACGACCAGATCGCCACCGTCGACGTTCTCTACGACCTCGCCTTCCTGCTGATGGACCTTTGGCATCGGGGCTTTCCCGAACACGCCAACCTCGTCATGAACCGCTATCTGGACGAGGCGGACGACGAGGACGGCTTCCCACTGCTGCCGTTCTTCATGGCGGTTCGCGCCGCCGTGCGCGCCCATGTCACGGCCACGCGCATCGAGGAAGGCGGCACCTCCGGAAAGCTGGCCGATGAGGCGCGGTCTTATTTCGACCTCGCTCACACGCTCCTGGGCAATCAGCCCGCGCGCCTCGTCGCGATAGGCGGACTGAGTGGCACGGGCAAGACGACGGTCGCCGAAGCGCTCGCGCCGCGGCTCGGCCTTGCGCCGGGCTCGCGCATCATCGAGAGCGACCGGATCCGCAAGGCCATGTACGGAGTTGCGGCAGAGACCCGCCTGCCGGCAAGGTCCTACACGCCGGATGTGTCGAGGCGCGTCTACCGCGAGATGGCGTGGCGGTCGGCCCTGATCCTCGCCGAGGGCGGGTCCGTCGTCGCCGACGCCGTCTTCGACCGCACAGAGAACCGCGAGGCGATCGAGAAGGCGGCCAGCGACGAGCGAGTGCCTTTCACCGGCATATGGCTGGAGGCCGATGCGGCCGTGCTGTGGCAACGGGTCGGCGCTCGCAGAGGCGGCCCCTCGGACGCGACGGTGGACGTCCTTGCACGGCAACTGGAGCGGCAGGTCGAAGACATGTCGTGGCACCGGATCGACGCCGGCGGCTCCGTCACCGACATCGCCGACGCGATCCTGTCGCTCTGCCGGCTGCACGGGCCGAACTGACGTCCCCGCCATCCGGCGGCGTTCAGGCGAGGTCGAGCGTCGCGTGGCAGACGCCGGCTTCCTGCGCATGGCTTTCGAGCGTGAATCCGAAGTCCCGGCACATGTCGAGCATCTTGCGGTTTTCCGAAAGCACGATGCCCTCCACCCTACGGATGCCTTCGGAACGGGCGTAGTCGATGATGCGGCGCAACAGCGCGAAGCCAAGACCGTGCCCCTGCAGATCGGTGCGCACCAGCAGCGCATACTCCGCCGAGACGCGGTCAGGATCGCTCGAGAGGCGGCCGATGCCGGCAAGCTCGCCGGTATCCTGCCTTATGGCCACGAGCGCCATGTCGCGTTCGTAGTCGAGCTGGGTCAGGCGCTTCAGCATTTCGTCGGGAAAGCCTTTTCGCGGCGCGAGGAAGCGGAAGCGGATGTCGTCGGGCGATGTCCTGTCGAGGAATTCGGGATAGAGCGCGATGTCGGCCGGCTTGATCGGCCGGATCAGGAAGTCCATTCCGCCCGCCGAAAAGGTCTGCTCCCATTTCGCCGGATAGGGGCGGATCGCGAGATCGGGATTGGGGCCGTCCTCCTCGACCCGCCCGGGATCGATCTCGACACGCGCGTCTAGCGCGATCACGCCTTGCGGATCGGCGAGCAGCGGGTTCACGTCGAGCGAGGCGATGCAGGGAAAGTCGACGATCAGCTGCGACAGGCCGTTCAGGGCCGCGGCGATGGCGGCGCGGTCCGCCGGTTTCCTGTCCCGGTAGCCCGCAAGCAGCCGCCCGATGCGCGTCCGGTCGATCAGGTCCCCGGCCAGAACGTCGTCCAGCGGCGGAAGCGCGATCGCGGTGTCGTCCATGATCTCGACGGCGGTCCCGCCGGCGCCGAACAGCACCACGGGGCCGAAGATCGGGTCGCGGCTCATCCCGAGGATCAGCTCCTGCGCCTGCTTGCGCACCACCATCGGCTGCACCGCGAAGCCTTCGATGTCGGCGCCGGGCGCCTTCGTCGCAACGCGCGTGCGGATGGTCTCGGCAGCCTTGAAGGCCGCCTCTTCGCTATCGATGTCGAGAATGACCCCGCCGATGTCGGACTTGTGCGAGATCGCCTTGGAGAGGAGCTTCACGACGACCCTGTCCCAGTCCTTCAGGAGCTTGCGCGCCGCTTCCCTCGCTTCTTCCGGCGTCTTCGCGACGATCGTCTCCGGCACCGGGATGCCGTAGGCTCCGATGACCGCCTTCGCCTCCGGCTCCGTCAGCATGCGCCGCCCTTCGCGGGCGACGGTACGGAAGATGGCGAGCACGGCCTCGCGGTCGCTGGGTGCGTCCTCGCTTCGGCTTGACGGCACGCGCAAGAGTGCTTCCTGGGCGCGCGACCAGTCGCTGAGATAGGACACCGCCATCGCCGTGTCGGCCGGGGTGGCGTAGCTCGCCACGCCGGCATCGTGGAGGATCTGACGTCCTTCCCTCGCCGTGTGCTCGCCGAGCCAACAGGTGAGCACCGGCTTGCGATTGATCGTGCCGCTGGTCGTCAGCGCCGCGACCGCCCGGGCGGCATCGACGGGCGAGGCCAGACCCGTCGGGCAGTTGAGCACCATTATCGCGTCCGTGCCCGGATCGTCCGCTACGGCCTGGACCGCCGCGACGTAGCGTTCGGGCGGCGCGTCACCGATGATGTCGACCGGATTGGCGTGCGACCATGTCGCCGGCAAAGTGCCGTTGAGCTTCTCGATCGTCGTGGGCGACAGGTTGGCCAGTTCGCCGTTGCAGTCGATCAGCCGATCCACCGCGAGCACGCCGGCACCGCCTCCGTTGGTGACGATACCGACTCTCGAGCGCCGAAGCGGCGCAAACCGCGCCGTCGTCTCGGCGGCGTCGAAGAGTTCCGCCAGGCCGTTGACGCGCAGGATGCCGGCCCGCGACAGGGCCGCGTCCACGACACGGTCGGCGCCCGAGAGCGCGCCAGTGTGGGTAGCGGCGGCGGCCGCAGCCTGTTCATGGCGGCCCGATTTGACGACGATGACCGGCTTGATGCGGGAAGCCGCACGGGCCGCGGACATGAACTTGCGCGGATTGGGGATCGACTCGAGATACATGACGATCGCCTTCGTGCCGGCGTCGCCCGCCAGCATGTCCAGATAGTCGCCGACGTCGACGTCGGCCATGTCGCCCAGCGAGACGAGATGCGAGAAGCCGAGATTGTTGTCGGCGGCCCAGTCGATCAGCGCGGTCGCAATCGCCCCGGACTGGGAGAGCAGCGCGATCTTGCCGGCTCGGGGCGCCATGTGGGCGAAGCCGGCATTGAGCTTCAGCGGCGGGATCATGAGGCCGAGCGTGTTCGGTCCGATGATGCGGAAGAGATAGGGCCTTGCCGCATCCAGCATCGCCTGCCTGAGCCCGTTCTGGCGGGTGAGCCCGGCCGTGATGACGACGGCCGCGCGTGTGCCCTTCTCGGCGAGTTCGCGGATCACCCCCGGCACCACCTGCGGCGGCGTCACGACGACGCCGAGATCGGGCACACCCGGGAGCGTGGCGGCGTCGGGGTAGCAGCGAATGCCGGAGACCTCCGCGTATTTGGGGTTCACCGGCCAGATGTCGCCCGCGAAGCCACCGTTGATGACGTTGTCGGTGACGATACGGCCAACCGACCCCGGCTTGACGGAAGCACCGATGATGGCGACGGATCGGGGACGCACCGCGAACTCGAGATTTCTGATGGTCACCTGTCTGCTCTCCTTCGCGTCGTCTCATTCGGCGAGGCGGTGCGGGGCGTCGTTGTCCTGGATCAATGCCCGGCAGCCGCTTGTTGCCTAGCAATGTAGGCAGCGAATGTGACCGTCGTGCAAGTGCGAGGCGGATGGAACCTACGCTGGTCACCCGGCGCGGAACGACGCAAACAGAGGAAACGATCATGAGCTATTATTTCAGCAAGACCGTCGCAATGCCGTTCGACGACGCAGTCGAACACGTCACCAAAGCACTCGCGGACAAGGGTTTCGGAGTCCTCACCACCATCGACGTGAAGGCGACGATGAAGAACAAGCTCGGCGTCGAATCCAAGCCCTACAAGATCCTCGGCGCCTGCAATCCGCACCTTGCCTGGCGCGCCTTGCAAGCGGAGGACAAGATCGGGACCATGTTGCCCTGCAACGTCATCGTCACCGAACATGCGCCGGGTCAGGTGGAGATCGCCGCCGTCGATCCGGTCGAGTCCATGAAGGCGATCGACAACCCTTACCTGGGGGAGGTCGCGACCAAGGTCAGAAGCATGCTTTCCGACGTGGTCGACAGCCTCTGAGGTGATCGGCTGCCGTGGGCGCATCCAACGAGACTTTCCTGCGCAGGGCGTTGCTGCTGCTGGCGGTGGCGGTGGTCCCCTGGCTGGTGGTGGGGCGCGGCCTGCGCCCGCTCGAAAGCCTCGGGCCCAGCTGGCCGCGCGCGAGGAAGCAAGGAAGCGGCCGATCCGGTTGGCGATCGTTGGGCGTCCGAATGCTGGCAAATCTACGCTGATCAACCAGTTGCTGGGCGAGCAGCTCGTCGCGAGACACGCCCGTGCCGGTGGGGAGCATTAAGTGGTGGACGAGAGTCTGGGAGGCCGGGACAGAGAAGACGGCCCGCTTGCCCTTGAACCCTTTGCCTTTGAGCAACTTGGGGAGGGCTGAGAACTGATACTGGAGGCGTTCGGAGTCCTTGGCGAGCAGTTCCGACGGGGTTTCGAGATACGCGGACGCGACGACGAACGGCGCATCGCCGTCGGCGAGCTGAAGCACCTTCAACGACGCGACACCGAAGTCAATCGCGATGGGGGAGATGGTGCCTT
>CATMOC010000358.1 GCA_950071955.1 uncultured Mesorhizobium sp.
CCGCCCCGGCTCGAACCTGATGGTGCACGGCGCCTGCTCGTCTTCGGGCTGCTATTCCATGACCGACGCGCAGGTCGAGGAAATCTACGCCTTCGCCCGCGACGCCTTCCGCGGCGGCCAGACCGAGTTCCAGATCCAGGCTTTTCCCTTCCGAATGACGCCCGAGAACATGGCGCGCTACAAAGACGATCCGAACTACGCGTTCTGGAGCATGCTGAAGGAAGGCTACGACCACTTCGAGATCACGAAGGTTCCGCCCAAGGTCGACGTCTGCGACAAGCGCTACGTCTTCAACCGCATCCCGGAAAACGGCGCGACCTTCCAGCCGACGGCGGCCTGCCCGCCGATGAGCCAGCCGGAGGCCCTCATGTCGGCCTACCAGAGCTACAAGAGCCAGTTCGACAACGCCTTCGCCTCGCATGCCGCCAGAGGCGCGTCCAATCCGCCGCGCCCCACCATCGGCGGCCTTCAGGAAGCGAAACTCGTCGCCGAATGGTCGAAGAAGCGTTCCCGCGGCGAACGCGTGCCGATGGAGCCGCCGTCGCTCGCCCCCGACGGCACCGTGGTCTTGACCACGGCGCAGATGGGACGCATCGATTCGCCCGCCGGACGCCGCATGGCCGAGATCGAGGCGAAGGAAGCCGAAGCGAGGAAGGCCGAGGAACAGAAGAAAGCCGCCGCAGCCCTCAAGGCCGCGGAGGCGGAAGCCGCGAAGATCGCGGCCGCCCAGGCGGAGGAGGCCGCGAAGGCCGCCGAAACCGCCGCGGTCGAGCCGCCCGCGCCCACCGCCAAGACGGTCGAGACCAACGAGGCAGGAGGCGGCCTCTTCGGCGCGGTGCGCAAGCGCGTCGGGTCGTTCGGCAACCTGTTCGGCAGCTGACGCCGTCCCCGTGACCGGGTCCGAAGACGTCTACGACCTCAGGGGGCTCAACTGTCCCCTGCCGGTCCTGAAGACGCGGCGGCGTCTCGCCGACCTGCCGGCGGGCGGTCTTCTCTGGGTCGAGACCACGGACCCGCTAGCCGTCATCGACATCCCCGCCTTCTGCGCCGAGGGCGGCCACCGGCTCGTCGAGAGCCTGAGCGTGGCGGGCGGGCACAGGTTTTTGATCGAGCGGGGGTGAAGGCGGACGAAGCCTACCCCCGGAAACCCGCGATCGCCAGCGGATTGTCCTCCAGCGCCGCCCGGTCTGGCGCGTCGATCCGCGGCTGCCCGGCAAAGGCGTCGAACAGCCGCCTGACGTAATCCTCCGGCATGTCGAGCGTGATCATGACGATGCGCACGCCGCGCGGCCCCTCAGGCCACCGCTCCAGCCGCACGGGCGGATGCAGCACCTTCTGGACGCCGTGGATGACGAGCGGACGGTCGGGCCATTCGACCGTTTCGATGATGCTCTTCATGCGCAGCAGCTGGTCGCCATGGGTCGAGCGCAGGAGATCGAGGAAGTTTTCCACCGTGGCCAGCGGCAGCGGCCGGTCGAGCACCAGCGAAACGGTCCGGATGCGCGCGTCGTGCCGGTGGGGGTGGCCGTGCTCGTGGTCATGGTCGTGGTGATCGTGGCCGTGACCATCGTGCGCATGGGCGTGGAGAGCCTCGTCGCGCAGCCAGCGCGCCACGTCGACGCTCTTCGTCGCCGGATCGTAGAGGCCGCAGTCCAGCAGCGCGGCGGGCCCCGCGTCGGTACCGAGGACCGGGGCGCCGGGATTCAGCGCCGCGATCCGCGACCTCAGTTCCGCGACCGCCGTGTCCCCGGTCAGATCCGTCTTCGTCAGCACGATGCGGTCGGCGACCGCGACCTGCTTCACCGCCTCCGCGTGGCGGTCGAGCGTCGCGGCCCCGTTGACCGCGTCCACGACCGCGACGACACCGTCGAGGCGGTAGGCCGCCACGATCGCCGGATGGGCCATGATCGACTGCAGCACGGGCACCGGATCGGCGAGCCCGGTCGTCTCCACGATCACGCGCTTGAGTGGCTGGATGCGGCCGGTCTGCATGCGGTCCGCGAGGTCGGCCAGCGTATCGACCAGTTCGCCCCGCACCGTGCAGCACAGGCACCCGTCGGAGAGTTCGATGACGCCGTCGGACGACTGCTCGACCAGCAGGTGGTCGATGGCGACGTCGCCGAACTCGTTGATGATGACGGCGGTGTCGGTGAGCGCCGAATCCTTGAGCAGGCGGTTGAGCAGCGTCGTCTTGCCGGCCCCGAGAAAGCCGGTAAGCACGGTGACGGGTATCGGCGCGCCGGGAGTGTTCACCGCCGCACTACCGGACCGCGCTCGCCTGAACGGGCGTGTAGTCCGGGCGAGGCGTCGGGATCGGAACGTCGGCATACTCGACCGGGGCGGCGAAGGGAGAGCGCGGCCCCGTCGCGCCGCCGAGACCGACGGCGACGAGAACAGGATCTCGCGTCGGCTCGTGCAGGTGGGGCGAATCGATGATCACCTTGCCGTTCTTGTCGACCTCGCCGGCATCGAGGCGCGCCTTGTAGGCAGCCTTCGTGCAGATCCGATCGCGCATGTTGGTCGGCTGGTCCAGCCCTTCGCCCACAGGCTCCATGGCCGAGAGCGTCGGGGCGTCCGCGACGCTGCTGCCGAACCCCGCGGCCAGAAGGTCGGCGGCCTTCACCGCGCGTTCCTCGGACGACCTCTCGCCGATGACCACGGCAAGAAGCGTGCGACCGTCGCGCGTGGCCGTTGCCACGAGGTTGAAGCCCGCCGGGCATGTATAGCCGGTCTTCATGCCGTCGGTGCCGTCGAACCGGCGGATCAGATCGTTGTGATTCTTTATCTTGGCGTTGCCGGCGACGATGCCTTCGAGCTTGAAATAGGACGCATGCTGGGGGAATTCCGTGCGCAGCGCCCGCGCAAGGACCGCGAGATCATGAGCGGTGGAATACTGCTCATCCGAATGCAGGCCGTGTGCATTCACCCAGTGCGACCCGGTCATTCCGAGGCGTGCCGATTCGGCGTTCATCCGCGCGGCGAAGGCTTCTTCCGATCCGGCGATGCTCTCGCCGATGGCGGTGGCGACGTCGTTTGCCGATTTGACCATGATGATCTTGAGCGCGCTGTCGAGGGTGAGTTCCGAGCCCGGCGCATAACCCATCTTGCTCGGCGGTTCCTTGGCCGCGCGCTTGGTGATGCGCACCGGCGATTGCAGCGTCACCTCGCCGGCCTGGATGGCGCGGAACACGACATAGGTCGTCATCAGCTTCGACAGCGAGGCCGGATACCAGCGCTTAAAGGCGTCCTCCTGCTCGATCACCTTGCCGCTGTCGAGGTCGACGAGGATTGAAGGCCCCGCCATGGCCGGGCCGGCGGCGATCAGCATGGCCGTCATTGCCGCTCCGGCGACATGCTTGGCGAAATTCTCGGCGAACTGCCGGGCGATCGGTCTGGTCGATTTCACTTTCGCCTCGTGAGGGAATTGCGATACGGTTGCCCAAATCCGGCCATGAGGCCGAACCGCGGGCATTGCGCTCGTATCTATCGCATGTGGCGCCGGAATGGCAAAACTCCGCCGATCACGAAATCGCGGGGCGGCCGGACGCGGCGCGCATCAGACGGAGTATCACCGAACATGCCGATCCTGAACCGGGCCGCCGAGATGCAGAAGGAAGTGGCGGAGTGGCGCCGCCATCTCCACCGCAACCCCGAGCTCAACTTCGACCTCTTCAAGACCTCCGCCTTCGTGGCAGACAAACTGCGCGAATTCGGCTGCGACGAGGTGGTGACCGGGATCGCCAAGACCGGCGTCGTCGCCATCATCAACGGCCGCCTCGGCTCCGGCCCGACGCTCGGCCTGCGCGCCGACATGGACGCCCTGCCGATCAGGGAGGCGAGCGGCGTCGAGCACACATCGCAGAATGCCGGCGCTATGCATGCCTGCGGCCATGACGGCCACACCTCCATGCTCCTGGGTGCCGCGAAATACCTCGCCGAGACGCGCAACTTCGCCGGCAGGGTGGCAGTCATCTTCCAGCCGGCCGAAGAGGGCGGCGGCGGCGGCAACGTCATGGTTCAGGAGGGCATGATGGAGCGCTTCGGCATCGAGCGCGTCTACGGCATGCACAACGAGCCCGGCCTGCCGGTGGGCCAGTTCGCGACCCGCACCGGCCCTATCATGGCCTCGACCGCCGAATTCACCATCACCGTGCGAGGCAAGGGCGGGCATGCCGCCTTCCCGCACCAGACGGTCGACCCGATCGTGATCACCAGCCAGATCGTCGGCGCCATGCAGACGGTGGTGTCGCGCAGCAGCGACCCGCTCGAGGCGCTGGTCGTATCGGTGACCAAGTTCCACGCCGGCGACGCCTACAACGTCATCCCCGAGACGGCAGAGATCGCCGGCACCGTGCGCACCCTGCGCAAGGACGTCGCCGCGCTCGCCGAAAAGCGCATCCGCACGATCGTGGCCAACATCGCCGAGGCCGGCGATGCGGTGGCCGAGATCGACTACGACGCCAACTATCCGGTCACCTTCAACCATGCTGACGAGACCGCCTTCGCCGTCGCGGTGGCCAGGGAAGTGGCGGGCGAGCCGAACGTCGAGGACGACATGCCGGCGGTAATGGGCGGCGAGGATTTCTCCTACATGCTGGAGGCCCGGCCGGGCGCCTTCATCTTCATTGGCAACGGCGACACGGCCAACCTCCACCACCCCGCCTACGACTTCAACGACGAGGCAATCCCGCACGGCATCTCCTACTGGGTGCGGCTCGCGGAGAAGTCGCTGGCCGCCTGACCGGCGGCCCGCC
>CATMOC010000359.1 GCA_950071955.1 uncultured Mesorhizobium sp.
ATCGACGCCAACGGCATCGTCAACGTCTCGGCCAAGGACAAGGGCACCGGCAAGGAGCACCAGATCCGCATCCAGGCGTCCGGCGGCCTCTCCGATGCCGAGATCGAGAAGATGGTCAAGGACGCCGAGGCCAACGCCGAGGGCGACAAGAAGCGCCGCGCGCTGGTCGAGGCAAAGAACCAGGGCGAGGCTCTGGTCCACTCCGCCGAGAAGTCGCTCAAGGACTATGGCGATAAGGTCTCCGAGGACGACCGCGACGCGATCTCCAATGCCATCGCTGCGCTGAAGACGGCGCTCGAGGGCGAGGACCTCGAAGACATCAAGGCGAAGAGCACCGCGCTCGGCGAAGCCTCGATGAAGCTCGGCCAGGCCATGTACGAGGCCAGCCAGGCGGAGGCCGCGGAAGCAGACGCCAAGGCCGACGCTTCCAAGTCCGGCGAGGACGTGGTCGACGCCGACTTCGAGGAGATCGACGACGACGACAAGAAGAAGTCGGCCTGATCGCGATCAGCCTCCACAGTCGCTAAGAAAAGCCCGGCCGATGCCGGGCTTTTCGCGTTTTGGGTCCTACCAGGCCGGTGGTTAAGCTTAACAGGAGCTTAAGGTCGACTGGCGATAGCTCGTTGCCTACACATCCCCCACGAGCATACGGGTCGTGAGCGAGGGCCGGGCACATGCACTATCGCATCTTCGAGACATGGCGGCTGATTGCCGCGATCTCGATCATGATGTGGCATTTCATGCGTTTCGCGCCGCCGGGAACGGAGGACGTCAGCGCCTTCCTCTATCGGCTGATGCCGCTGATGGAGATGTTCTTCATGATCTCGGGCTTCCTGATCATGGAGCGCTACGGCGACGTTCTGTTGACCGAGCCCGGCTCGTTCCGCCGCTACCTCGTCCGCCGCATCGCGCGCTTCTATCCGCTCTATCTCGCGACGCTTGCGTTCTTCGTCGCAATCGCCTTTGCCGTCGATCTCGGCTTGGTGCATTCGGACAGCCCGGAGCGTTATGCATGGAGCGCGCTGCCGGCCAATCTCCTCCTCATGCACGCCTGGGGCTTCACCGACCTTCTGGCCTTCAACTACGTCTCCTGGTCGATGTCGGCGGAATGGTTCTGCTACCTGCTGCTGCCGGCGATCGTGCTTGCCTTCCGCTTTGGCGGCAAGCCGGGGCTGGCGGCGATCTCGCTGGTGGCCATCGTGGCGCTGGAGGCGGCGACGGCGGCGGGCGTGATACCCTTCGAAAGCTGGCTCCGGGCCGACACCTGGGGTGCCTACAGGGCCTTTGCCGACTTCGCGCTGGGCGCGCTGGTCGCCATGGCGGTCCGCGACAGCCGCTGGCGGCTACGCAGCCACGTGCCGGGCTGGGCGATGTTTGCCATCTCGATCGTGGCGATGGCCACGCTGCAGCCGGCCTACGTCGTGGTGGCGCTGCTCGGCGCCGCCATGTACCTTGCAGCGCTGGCCGAGCGCACGGAACCGGAGAATTCGAGCTATCTCTGGTTCCTGCACCCGGTCGGCAAGGTGTCGCTCGGCATCTATCTCATTCACCCGGTGATCGAGTCCCTGTTCATCGCGGTGCTGTGGAAGAAGCTGCTCGAACCGCTCGGCTACGTCGACTTCTACGTCTACTGGTTCCTTCCGGCGCTGCTGGTGATTGCCGTCTCGATCCTGTCGGACCGCTATTTCGAGCGGCCGATGGCGAAGCTCATCAACGGCCTGGCCGGCGGAGGAACTTCCTCGCGCATGACCGGCACGTCGCAGGCACGCGTGGTCTAGGTTCCCCAAACAGGGCGCGGGAGTTAAAAAGCGGCGAAACGGAGGAAAATTTCCGTCTCTTTGCCGCTGTGCTATGGCGCGACGTGCAAGCTGTCACTAAATCGGGGCCTGCGGGTCGCGACGCCGCACATCCGATCTTTCTCTCGATTGCCAGGACACTCCCAGAACCATGAAGGCCGACTTTTACGAGACCTTGGGCGTACAGAAGGGCGCCGACGAAAAGGAACTCAAGGCGGCATTCCGCAAGCTGGCCATGCAGTGCCATCCGGACCGCAATCCCGGCGATGCGGATGCCGAGCGCAAGTTCAAGGAAATCAACGAGGCCTACGAGTTCCTCAAGGATCCCCAGAAGCGCGCCGCCTACGACCGCTTCGGACACGCGGCCTTCGAGCAGGGTGGCATGGGCGGCGGCGCGGGCTTCGCAGGCGCGGGCGGCTTCTCAGACATCTTCGAGGACATCTTCGGCGAGATGATGGGCGGAGGCCGGCGCCGCTCGAGCGGTGGGCGCGAGCGCGGCGCCGATCTCCGCTACAACATGGAAATCACGCTGGAGGAAGCCTTCTCCGGCAAGACGGCGCAGATCCACGTGCCGAGTTCGGTAACCTGCACCGAGTGCTCCGGCTCCGGAGCGAAGCCCGGCACGCAGCCGGTCACCTGCGCCATGTGCTCGGGCTCCGGCCGGGTGCGCGCCGCACAGGGCTTCTTCTCCATCGAAAGAACCTGCCCGACCTGCCACGGCCGCGGCCAGATCATCAAGGACCCGTGCGAGAAGTGCGCCGGCCAGGGCCGCGTCACCGAGGAACGCTCGCTGTCGGTCAACATTCCGGCCGGGATCGAGGATGGCACGCGCATCAGGCTCACGGGCGAGGGCGAGGCGGGCATGCGTGGCGGCCCGTCCGGCGATCTCTACATCTTCCTGTCGGTTGCCCCGCACGAGTTCTTCCAGCGCGAAGGCGAGAACCTCTATTGCACGGCGCCGATCTCGATGACCTCGGCGGCGCTGGGTGGTTCCTTCGAGGTGGCGACGCTCGACGGCACTCAGACGCGGGTCAAGATCCCTGAAGGCACCCAGAACGGACGCAAGTTCAGGGTCAAGGGCAAGGGCATGCCCGTGCTGCGCCAGAACGCGGTCGGCGACCTCATCATCCAGGTTGCGGTGGAAACGCCGCAGAACCTGTCCAAGCGCCAGCGAGAGCTGCTGCAGGAATTCGAGGAACTGTCGTCCAAGGAGAACAGCCCGCAGTCGAACGGGTTCTTCAACCGCATGAAGGACTTCTTCGAGTCGTTCGGAAACTGAACCGCCGGAGCACTCACACGTTCACACGATCAAAGAGCGACGGGGAGCCTGGACGGTGTAAAAGCCCGCAATGGCTTCCTATATCCTGGTGGGGCGGGGCAGCGCACAGGAGAACACCAATGGCGCGCGGCAATGCAGTGCTGAAAGGCCTCGCCGGACGTTTCGACGACGAACTCCGCTTCTTCCGGGGCTGGCTCGACAAGCCCAAGGCCGTCGGCTCCATCATACCCACCAGTTCCGTGACCGCCCGGCGCATGGCCTCGGTCATCGACCTTTCCTCCGGCCTTCCGGTCCTGGAACTCGGTCCTGGCACGGGCGTCATAACCAAGGCGATCCTGGACCGCGGGGTCGCGCCCGAGAACCTCTACTCGATCGAGTTCTCGCAGGATTTCGCCGCGCATGTCCGCAGGCTGTTTCCGAAGGTGAACGTCATCCAGGGCGACGCCTTCAAACTCGACGAGACTCTGGGCGACCGGAGGGACATGGTCTTCGATGCCGTCATTTCCGGCGTTCCGCTGCTGAATTTTCCCGTCTCCCAGCGCGTCGCCTATCTGGAGGATCTGCTGACGCGCATCCCCGCCGGGCGGCCGGTCGTCCAGCTCACCTACGGACCGCGGTCACCCATCCCGCCGGGACGCGGCGCCTATACGGTGGAGCATTTCGATTTCGTCATCCGCAACATTCCGCCGACGCGGCTGTGGATCTACCGCAGGCGGTCTCACGCATAGCGAACATTCGCCGTCTCTCCTGATTTGTCAGACGCATCGTCAGTTCTCCATCCATTCGCGACAATTGGGGCGTTTGGGGGTCCGGCGCGCGGCCGTCTGGCTGGTGCAGGCGGAGCCGATCGGACTCGCTACCTTCCCGCCGCCGAAGAAGACGGTAGGCGCACGTATCCAGAGCCGTCGCCAAAGGATACGCGACATACGCGCTCCCTCGCCGCGCAAATGCGGTTTCCTTGCCGCCGCCGAATCCCTATAAGCCGTTTGCAGATTCGCAGAGCGGACGATCGATGACACCCAGGATTCTCGTCTTCGCAGGATCGATCAGGAGCGGCGCCTATTCCGGCAGAACCGCCGATGCGGCGACAAGGGAACTGGCGATGCAGGGCGCCGAGGTGACCCGCATCTCGCTCGGCGACTATCCGCTGCCGATCATGGACGAGGATCTCGAGAAGGAGAAGGGCATTCCGGAGAACGCGATGAAACTCGCACGGTTCTTCGCCGCACACGACGCCCTCCTGATCTGCACGCCCGAATACAACGGCTCCATACCGCCGCTGGTGAAGAACACGATCGACTGGGTGAGCCGCGTGAGCAGGGATGCCGGCAGGCCGCTGAAGCCTTATCCGGGCAAGGTAGTGGCGATATGTTCGTCGTCCAACGGCCATTTCGCCGGCATCCGGTCGGCAAACCATCTGCGGGCGGTGCTCTCGCATATCGGCATGGAAGTGATCGCGCCGCAGGTTTCCGTGCCGAACGGCGGCGATGCCTTCGACGACGAGGGCGATTTCAGGGACGACCGGCTGAGGAAAGGAATGACCAGGTTATGCACAGCGCTCATTCAGCACGCCAGGCTTCTTTCGACCAGGGTGGAGCCGTGAGGGTTTCGGCCAGCGAGATGGGCGATCGGCTGATCGTGGGCCTCGACCTGCCGAGCGTCGATGCAGCC